>JAICYZ010000309.1 GCA_025933935.1 Chitinophagaceae bacterium | reverse complement strand
GCCTGTTTCTTTTATTTCTAACAACTGAACAATATTTGAATCGGATTCGCCAAATAATCTTAAAAGCCCTTTATAAACCGGGACAGGAAGTAAGTGGAAATATGGTACTTTAGATAACTTCTTTTCGCACAATTGCTGATGTCCTCCAAACGGCATTTGCCAAGGCGGAAAACCGAAAAATATAATTCCGGAAGGCATAAGAAAATTTTTTAACCTACTTAATAATTTTGACTGATCGTGAATATGCTCGATGACGTCTTTCAGAATAATTATATCAAACTTTCCTCCAAGGCCTTCTACATCGGTATCATAAATATCTTTTACTACAAACGAGAGCTTACCATTGGCAATGTCTTCGGCCAGCCAGTTTTCTCCGTTCTTTATTCTTATTTCATCAAATTCGACGCCAACCGCGATGCATCCTTTGTTGATAAATGGTTTTAATACCCCGCCTTCTCCACATCCAATTTCCAATACGCGCATTCCTTTTTGAATGGAAAAATTTGATTCAATAAAAGGCAAAATGTATTTCCCGGCATTTAATGATTGAATATCGAAATATCTTTTTCTGTCTGCGTGGAATTCAAACATGTAACCGAAATTATTAAAGTAGTGAGCAGCGAAATTATTATAAAAGATGCTTTAGCAATCAGAATAGATAAAGAAAATGAATCAGCAAACAAATAAATATTCCGGATTCTTATTTCTATCCATAAAAAAACCCCTTATTTTAATATAAGAGGTTTTAGGTTTCATGAAAATTACACAAATTAACTATCTCTTCTTTTTATTTTGTTTTCTTGAACTAAAGATGTTTCCTTCTTTGAATCCATTTCCTTCAGCACTTCCAAGGCGAGTCATCGCGCAGCGGAAACCTACGGTGCTGCTGGATTGATCCTGTGACATAAAACGGCGGGCTCCCGGAGACAACCAGTAAGGCATATCATTCCAGCTTCCACCTTTTATAACACGTGATTTATCACTTACCAAAGTAGTAACACCATAACCATAAGTAACGGCTGAGATGGAGTCTCCATCCAAATAATTGATCACATCACCTTTCTGATAATTGCGGCGCTGAGAAGCTTCTGCATCAGTTACAACTACTTTTTTCAATCTTCCCAAAGTATCTCTTACATATTCCCCTGATTCATCTTTATAAAATTTTTCAAACTTATTACCGCGGAAAGGGTTTACGTCATCTTCATCAATCGAAGTCATCGGGCGATAAACATCTGCTACCCATTCGCTCACATTTCCACTCATATTATACAAACCATAACCATTTGGATAAAAAGATTTAATCGGGCCAGGTATAGCAGCACGGTCATTTAGGCCACCAGCAACTCCCATTACGTCTCCACTTCCTCTTTTGAAGTTAGCTAAAAATTCACCCTGCCAGCTTCCACGGCGATTATCACGAAGTCCATTTACATTTTTGCTCCATGAATAAACCTGCTGATTAGAAATTACTTCCTCACCGCGGTCCTTTTCTTTTGTACGTGGTTTTGGATTTTGTGCAACGATTCCATAAGCAGCATATTCCCATTCTGCTTCAGTTGGTAACCGGTAACCGGGTAATAAGATTCCATCCTCAAAAGTTACTACTTTTCTTGCCCTGCCGCTTACGTCTTTCAAACCACCTTTTTTAGGCGCAGTTTTATTATTGATCATATCGGGATTCATCAGGTAAGTATCTGTATTAAAAGTAGCATCACCTTCGCCACCTTTCATTGCTGCAAGAGGGGCTCTTTTATTTAAATATCCTTTGTCAATTAATATTTTCTCGTTCACGCGGTCTGTTCTCCAGATGCAAAAATCGTGTGCCTGCTCCCAGGTAACACCTACAACGGGATAATAATTATAAGCCGGATAACGGAAATAATATTCAACGTAAGGTTCATTATAAGCAAGTTCACTTCTCCATACCAGGGTATCAGGAAGCGCCATTCTCATAATAGTCGTATCGTTGTCAAATGTATTGGAAAGCCAGTAAAGATATTCGCGGTAGTGAACGTTGGCTACTTCAGTTTCGTCAATATAAAATGAATTGACACTCACCCGGCGCGGTACATTGTTCCAGTCGCCCATTACATCTTCTTCTTTAGCACCCATTACAAAAGTACCACCCTGGATAAAAACAAGCCCCGGACCGGTTTTTTGTTGCTGTGCTTTTAATACGTGGAAATTGCCATAGTTTTTATCATCATAATTCCACCCGGTAACAGAAGACTGTTGTTTCTTCTTACCGAATATGCTTCCGTTTTTACAAGAGGGAAGCGCTATTAAGGCGGTCAGAACTATTACGCTAAGTTTAGCGACGGATACTGATTTAAACATGTACGTTCGTTTTGCAGATTAAATAACGAAAGGCTGCCTTTCTTATTGTGAAAGTGATTTTTTCTTATGCGAATATAAAAACTTTATTTGGTTTAGATTTATTATCCGGAAAGATAAAAATATGGGATTGGCATAATTTTGCATTGCATTCACAAATCCGATTCTTTGTTTATTTGTGAGTCAATTGACAGATTGAAGGCTCAGGGCTAAAGCTGAACGTCGAAAGGGTAAACCGACGGATCCTTACAAAACAATAAAGAGGAAAATAGAGCGTTCAGGTGAAATCAAAATAAACAGGAAACAAAAGATGTTACGGTGACAAGCCCGGCTTTCAACGTTCCTATAATTTAAAAATTAATTGGTGGTTAAGGAAAAAAAATTATTTTTACAATCTTCAAATCCCATGTTATAAAGAGAACTCTACCTCATAAGAACATAAAAAATACATGAAAAAAGTCATTTTAAAACTGACGGCATTTTTGATGCTGACAGGTGCAGTAACATCTTTAAGTGCTCAAACAAATTCTATAAATGTGGTTACCACTGCTGTTCCGTTTTTGCGGATTTCTCCGGACGCCCGTTCAGGTGGTATGGGGGATGTGGGCGTAGCAACTATTCCTGACGCCAATTCTATCTATTGGAACCTTGCGAAAATTCCTTTTGCCAAAAGCAACTCCGCCATTGCCCTTACTTATACTCCCTGGTTGAGTGCGCTTGGCCTTAATGATGTTTATCTTGTTTCTGCTGCCGGTTATGGGCAAATAGATGACCAACAGGCTATTTCCGGTTCTGTACGGTATTTTAGTTTGGGAAATATACAGTTTACTGATGCATCGGGACAACCGTTGCAAACTTATAGACCGCGTGAATTTTCCATAGATGCAGGTTATTCCCGTAAGCTTTCTGAAAGCCTCGGCTTAGGAATCGCCTTAAGATATATTAATTCTAACCTTGCGAGCGGACAATCTTCCAGCGGTTCTACTTATAAAACCGGAACTGCCGTTGCCGGCGACCTCTCATTATTTAATGATGGTTCTGAAGGTGGAACCGTTTCCGGATTGAACTGGGGTGTGGCTATTTCAAACTTAGGCAGTAAGATCTCTTATACAAACGATGCTTCTGAAAAAGATTTTATCCCTGCAAACCTTGGACTGGGAGTGGCTTATGTAAATGTAGTAGATGAGACCAATAAAATAACTTTTGGATTGGATATTAATAAATTACTGGTTCCGACTCCACCAGCATTAGGTGATTCTGCCGGCCTTGTTAGCTATCACAATAAAGGTGTTGTTGAAAGCTGGTTCAGTTCTTTCGGCGATGCTCCCGGAGGTTTTAGTGAAGAATTGAAAGAATTCCAGATCTCTGCCGGCGCCGAATATACTTACAACGACCAGTTTTCTCTGCGTGCAGGATACTTTTATGAAAACCCAACCAAGGGTGACCGTCAGTATTTTACAGTGGGTGCAGGACTGAATTATAACATGTTTGGATTAAATTTTTCTTATCTCATTCCATCAGGAAATGGTGTGAACCGCAATCCTTTGTCAAACACATTGCGTTTCAGCATTTTGTTTAACCTGGATAAATCGGCGGCTGTGGGTGGAAATCAGTAAAACTTAGAAAAAACTCTTTTCAATTTATTGTATATTTGAACGCTCCTTATGGAGCGTTTTTTTATTACCCAGCAAACAAAGAAATCATGTCAAATTTATTTTTACCGAACGTATCTTTTGACTATTCAGTAAACAACAAATAAATCGAAATCCGGTTTCACCATAAAACAAATAAGTTAATCACCGATAACCATTAATCCAAAAAATGCAACCTTCAAACAAAATTCCTTTCAGAACCGGCTTTGGTATCGACTTTCACCAGTTAGTTGCGGAAAGGGAACTATGGATCGGTGGAATAAAATTAGCTCATCATAAAGGCGCGCTTGGCCATTCTGATGCCGATGTATTACTTCATGCCATTTGCGATGCGATGCTCGGTGCGCTTTCATTGGGCGACAT
>JAICYZ010000002.1 GCA_025933935.1 Chitinophagaceae bacterium | reverse complement strand
TGAATTTAAGGGGTTAGGAAAGCTTCACAGGCATTGGAATTGTTCAAGTTTTTGAAACAGTAAACAAACAAATAATTACTTTTCTAACGTTAATTCAATTCAAAAAAAATTGTTTTCATAAAGACAAATTCTTAAATCACTTTTCATCAAACCATAAATACTGTACTTACATTTTTTTACTCAAAAAAATAGTTTTCATAAAGACAAACTCTTCAATTAATTCTTCATTCGAAACTTATCTCAATTTTAAAGTAACCACTGCCAGCACCATCGTAAGAATCGTTACCACCCAAAAACGCACCGCTATCTTACTCTCGTGATAACCTAATTTTTGATAATGATGATGCAGCGGGCTCATTAAAAAAACCCTTCTTCCTTCACCATATTTTTTCTTTGTGTATTTGAAATAAGAAACCTGTATCATCACACTCAGATTTTCTACTAAAAAAACAAAACAAAAAATAGGAATCAATAATTCTTTTCTTACAATAATCGCAAGCGATGCGATAATTCCACCAAGCGCCAGGCTACCAGTATCACCCATGAAAACCTGCGCCGGATAAGCATTATACCATAAAAAGCCGACACAAGCGCCCACAAACGCGGCGATAAAAATTGCCAATTCACTTAGATTCGGGATGTACATAATGTTCAGGTATTCTGCGATACGCACATCGCCACTTACAAAAACAAACACACCCAATCCCAAGCCAATGATCGCACTCACACCGGTGGCAAGGCCATCCAAACCATCTGTGATATTCGCTCCGTTTGAAACAGCCGTTACAATAAAAATTACAATAATGATATACAAGATATAGGTGTAGTCTTCCCAACTCGCCGGCAATAATTTTGCATAATTGAACTCATGAGTTTTGACAAATGGGATTGTTGTAATTGGCGTTTTTACAGTAACAAAACGATGCACTTCCCCGGCAGAAATAATGGTATCTTCTCCTACTTTGTGTTCGCCACGTTGAGGAACAAAAGTAGCCATTGGTTTTGATCCCATTATCTCTCTTTTTACCACCACGGCCGGATTAAAATAAAGCGTAGCGCCAATAATAATTCCGAGAATAACCTGACCAAAAATTTTAAATTTTCCTGCCAGTCCATCAGCATTTGTTTTTTTATACGGTATGCCTTTTTCCCTTGAAATGCGTTTTGCTTTTATCTTTAAATAATCGTCTACAAACCCGATAATACCAAGCCACACAGTACATAAAAGCATCAACCTTACATAAACTTTATTCAAATCTGCAAGCAATAAAGTAGGAATTAAGATAGCCAGAAGGATAATAATTCCGCCCATGGTTGGAGTGCCGCTTTTCATTTTTTCTCCTGCCAAACCCAGTTCCCGCACTGATTCGCCAATTTGTTTTTTCTTTAAAATACGGATGAGCTTTTTACCATAGATCATCGTGATGATGAGCGATAGCAATACAGCGACCAACACCCTGAAGGTGATAAAATGGACCAGCCCGCTTCCGGGAAATTTGATTCCATTTTTTGCAAACCATTCAAAAAGTTGATACAGCATTTAAAAGTCTTTTTATAATTATCCTATTCTATTTCTATTTCTCTTTTCTTTCGACATCTCATTGTTTACGTCTCACTTCTCCATTAACTGAAACATTTCCGCCAAAACTTCTTTATCATCAAAATGTTTTTTTACCCCTTTTATTTCCTGGTATTTTTCATGCCCTTTTCCGGCAATGAGAATAATATCTTCTTTATCAGCCAGGGTTACCGCTGTTTTTATCGCTTCCTTTCTATCGGTAATGGAAATGCATTTTCTTCTTGCCGTAACAGGTACTCCGGATTCCATTTCTTTTATTATTTCATCCGGATCTTCATTACGTGGATTGTCAGAAGTAAAAATGATTTTATCACTATACTCACATGCGACAGCGGCCATTTCCGGTCTTTTTGTTTTATCGCGATTACCACCGCAACCAACCACTGTTATAATTCTTTCCTGCCCGTGACGAAGATTTTTTATTGTAGCCAGCACATTCAACAATGCGTCAGGAGTGTGCGCATAATCAATGATTCCGACAACTTTATCTTTGAGCGAAACCAGATACTCAAACCTTCCTTCGGCGCCAGTTGTATTACTTAATAACTGCAACACTTTTTCTTTATTTTCCCCCAAACACACCGCAGCACCATAAACTGCCAACAGATTATATGCGTTGAATGTGCCGATCAATCTGAAATGCACTTCCACATCATCAATCATTAATTCCAATCCCAGGAGTGAATCTTCTATAATGCGGCCTTTAAAATCTGCGAGAGTTTTGAGGCTGTAGAGATATTTCCGGGCTTTTGTATTTTGAAGCATAACACTTCCACGTTTATCATCGGCGTTACTCAATGCAAATGAAGTAGCGGGAAGAGAATCGAAAAATGATTTTTTTACCCTGATATACTCATCAAAAGTTTTGTGATAATCAAGATGGTCATGAGTAATGTTGCTAAAGATCCCACCGGCATATTGCAAATCATCTATGCGGTGCTGATGTATCGCGTGCGAACTCACTTCCATAAACACATACGAACAGCCATCGTCATACATTTTTGCCAATAGCTGATTTAAACTGATTGCATCAGGTGTCGTATGTGTGGAAGGCAAAACTTCATTTTCAATTTGATTTTGCACAGTACTTATCAACCCGCATTTATATCCAAGTGAAGAAAATAGTTTGAATAATAAAGTAGCAATGGTTGTTTTTCCATTGGTGCCTGTTACCCCTACCAGCGTTATTTTTTCCGATACGCGACCATAAAAATTATGTGCCATAATTGCGGCCGCTTTTGCACTATTATCAACAACTGTATAATGAATATCTTCATTAATAATTTCAGGAATCGTTTCACAAACAATCGCAATTGCGCCCTTTATAATTGCCGACTGAATGTATTCATGTCCATCCGAAACAGTTCCTCTTACAGCAATAAAACACGAGCCTGGCGTCACTTTGCGTGAATCAATCTGCAAATCATTTATTTCTATAGCAGTCGACCCAACTACAGAATGAATGTTTACCTTATACAATATTTGTTGCAATGATGCCATCAATTCAATTGAATTTTTATCAGTTCACCTTTATTAAATGTTGTGTTCTGTGCAAGTGATTGATAAATCACCTTCCCTCTTCCGGACGCTGAAACTTTCAAGCCCATATTTTCCAATAAATAAACCGCATCTTTCAAGCCCATACCGGTAACATCAGGAATCGTTTTTGCAGAGGTAGAAATATTATCAGCGATTAATTTTGCATTTCCATTCTGCAAAATCGTGGTGCGCCATGAACCGCTGGAAGCAGAATCTGTTTCCTTATACTTAAACATGTTAAAGATGTTATTCACATCTTTTTTCATTCCATAAAATTTATAGAGATCATTATCCTGTGGCACTGTTTGAGGGTCAAAAGATTTGTCGGCCACACGCGTTGCATATAATTTATCTGCTACTTCTTTAAACACCGGAGCTGACACAGAAGCACCATAAACATGTTTGGACTCGCTGCTGTTTTGAATTACAATGGCAATGCTGTATTCAGGATTTTTTACAGGAAAATATCCCATAAATGCAGATTGATATATCTTGGCACTTTTATTATATCCGCGGTTGTCCATCGCCGAAACTGCCGTTCCGGTTTTGCCCGCAAATTCATACACATTACTTTCCAGCGCGTGGGCAGTTCCGTGTGGGCTTTGAACTACTGCAAGTAAACAGCCTTTTAATTTTCCGAGCGTTTCATCATCACATATTTTATCCACTAAAACCTGTGGCTTGAAAGTCTTGATGTCTTCACCATTTTCGCTGATAGCACTTACAAGATAAGGCTTCATCATTGTTCCATTATTAGCCACAGCGTTATAAACCATCAGTAGATTTAATGGCGTTTCCAGTTCTTCATAACCATGAGCCATAAATGGAATCGTTGTTTTACCCCAGTGCTTACCAGACGGTTTTTTAATGAACGGCTTTGCAGCTCCGACGATATCGATTCCTGAAGTCGTATCTAATCTCAAATCATGAAGATGCTGCCAAAATTTAGTCGGTTGATTATGATAATATTCATCAGCCAGCTTCGCAAATGCTACGTTTGACGAAATTGCAAATGCTTCTTTCACTGTAATTTTTCCTGTTCCCAAATGTGAATCTGTAATACGCAATCCATAAAAGCTTTTTTGTCCACCTTCACAATCCACGATCGATCCGGTATCTATATATTTATCTTTCAGCAGCGAAATCAAAGTAGCTAATTTAAAAACCGAACCGGGCTCTGTCCGCATTCCCAATCCATAATTATAATCTTCCCAATAACTTCCGTCTGGCCTCTTGCCAAGATTGGCAACTGCTTTTATCTTGCCTGTTTTTACTTCCATGACAATACAGCTTCCATGAATAGAACTGTTTTGTTCCATCATTTTCAGCAAAGCATTTTCTGCGACATCCTGGATATAAGTGTCAATAGTTGTGATAACATCTTTTCCATTTTCAGGTGCGATTTCTCCACCATCGACAGGCACATATGCACCGGCCATGTAGCGCATCAAACGCTGTCCTGTTTGCCCTTTCAGTACACTGTCGCAGGACCTTTCAAGGCCAACATTTTTACTCGTATCTCCACGTGAAAGGCCAATCGTCCGGTTGGCAAGAAGCACATACGGATTTACGCGATTGTCTCTTACATCTATAATAAAACCGCTTTTATTCCTGCCTTCTCTTACCAATGGAAAATCTTTTAATTCCTGGTAATCAGAAAAGGAAATTTTCTTTTTTAAAGCAAAATATCTGGCTCTCTTTTTATATTGTGTAAGCAATAACTTCTTATATGAAGCTGCATTTGCATCTTTAAACAAATCCGCCAAACAAATGCTTAACGAATCCAGGTTTTTATAAAACCTTTTGCCGTCTTTATCGCGAAGTCCATCTGCGCCAAAATCAACATAAATATCAAAGACCGGAATAGAAGTACTCAACATATTTCCATCTTCACTGTAAATACTTCCGCGTTCAGCGTCAATATCAAAGTATTTTAAATGTTGTTTGTTGGCCATGCTTTTCCAATAATCACCTTGTACTCTTTGGATATAAATGGCACGGCCAAGCACAACTACTCCCAGTAAAATGATTAGGAGAAAGCTGAGATGCACCCGCCATAATATGTCCTTTTTTATATCCATTTTGTTCGTTGTTCAATCTTCAATGTTCAACTATAAACATTCAACTTTTAACCTTCGTCCATGGTTTTACTTCTCTTCCAACGTATCAACAATTCTTAAAGGCGGAACTACCAAAGGTTTCAAGCCTAATGGCTCTACTGCTTTTGCAAGTTCGCTTTCCTTACTTCTGAAAATGACCTCCTGTTTTACCGTCTTAAATTCATACTCCATTTCTTTCAGGTTTTTTTCCGTTGTATTAATCTGTCTCATCGTTTTATCAGCATAATGTCCATTAGCGATATACACAATTGCTATTGCCGATATAAAAAAATAAAAAGGAATGTTTTTTACAATCCACTTGTTGTACATGAGCTTGCGGCGATGACTTCTGTTTCGCCCTCTTGTTTTTTTATCTTCCGGTATTTTGTTTTCTTCTTCCATTTCTTCTCTTTAGTAAACAAACAAATATTGCAATTCCTATTTTTTTTTAAATTATTCTTCTAAAACTTTTATTTTTTCTGCAATGCGCAATTTTGAACTTCTTGCTCTCGGATTCATTTTCAATTCTTCGGCCGCCGGAACAATTGGCTTTTTTGTGATTACTTTTAATTCATTTTTCGTTTTATTTCCAAATAAATCCTGCTCCTGTTCATCCTTAAAATTTCCGTTTTTAAAAAAATCTTTTACGATTCGATCTTCCAGAGAATGAAAAGTAATGACCGCAATTCTTCCTCCGTCCTCCAGCACTTGCACGCTTTGCAAAAGCATTTCTTTCAATACAGTTAATTCATCATTCACTTCTATTCGCAATGCCTGAAAAACCTGCGCAAAATATTTTTCCGGATTTCCTTTTACAATCGGATAAATAGCATTTTTGAATTCATTAATGGTGTTTAAGGATTGCGTTTTTCTCAGTTCAGTAATGGTTTTTGCCAAAGTTTTTGAATTGGTAACCTCACCATATTTTTCAAAAATTTTATGCAGTTTTCCTTCTGAAAAATCGTTGAGGATATCAGCGGCGGTTATGTTTTCATTTTGGTTCATACGCATATCTAATAATGCATCAAACCGTGTAGAAAAGCCTCTTTCCGCTTCATTAAATTGATGACTTGAAACGCCGAGGTCAGCAAGAATGCCGTTTACTTTTTCGATTTTATGAAAACGCAGAAAGCGTTGAAGATGCCGAAAATTATGAGGTACAAAAATTACGCGTTCATCGTTTGGTGCATTTTTTCGTGCATCTTCATCCTGGTCAAAAACAATTAATTTTCCTGCTGCATTTAATTTTTCCAGAATTTTTTTGCTGTGGCCCCCTCCTCCAAAAGTGCAATCAACATATGTTCCTGACGGAATAATTTTCAGTCCATCTATCACTTCTTGCAATAATACCGGCACATGGTATGCCTGATGCATAATTATTGTTTTGATGTTTTATCACCCGCCATCACATCTTTTGCCAAATCGCTGAATGCTTCCGGTGAAAAAGTTTCAAAGAACTGCTGATATTTATTTTTATCCCAAATCTCGAGTTTGTCAATTGCTGACACGAGCACGATGTCTTTTTCAAGCCCGGCATATTCCATGAGATTTTTTGGCAACAAAAGGCGGCCGGCACTGTCGGGACTGACCTGTGTGGCTCCATTCAAAAAATACCGTTTGAATTGCCTTACTTTTGGGTCAAAATCATTCAACTTGCTTAATTCGGCAAATAGAGGCTGCCAGCTTTCAGGAATGTACAAACTCAAACATTTTTCAAACCCACGATTTATGACAAACACATCTACTCCATTTTCCGGCAATTGTTTTTTAAAACCTGCCGGAAGAAGGAAGCGCCCCTTGGCGTCCAAAGTAGCTTCGTATTCTCCTAAAAAGCCTGTCATTCTTGAGTTTTTTCAATATTTACCACAAAATAACACATTTTCCCACTTTTTACACATTTTATGGAAATATTTTTTTATCCACCAGCGCTTCAAAGTGGTGTCATTGTGTGTTTAGGATTGATAAAACATGCCTTTAGAAGGAAATAGTGTGCATTGCCTGTGGAAAAATCGTGAATAAATTTAAACGAGGTAAAACAATTAATATATAGGATAAACTATTCAGAACATGAAATAGGAAAGCCGCTGCGTTCTATATTATTTGTAGCGTAGTAGATAAAAACCTTATTTACTATTTAAGAACATTGCACGCGTGCAGGTAAGGGGGAGGCGTCACTTTTGCACTTTAAAAGCAATCGTCCAGAATTGCTGAGGCTGAAAATTAAATTGCCTGAATCCTGCAATCGGATTATCTCCATAAGTGAAGGCAGGGCCGAAAATCACTTTTACCGGACTATATATCAGAAAGAAATCAAGATTTGTTTTTATTAAAGGATGCCATCTGCTGCTTGAATATTCCTTGCCAACAACATCATATCTTAGTTTTGCATCAACTGTAAACAACCACCTGTTTAAAGGAACATAAACATTGGCTTTATTTGGAAAAATACTTCCAAAGCTTATTTGCATTCCGGCAACGGTCCTGCCCACAAAACCTTTATAAATCGTGCTGTCGGCTTTAAAATTGTTCTGTATTTCTATGCCAAATTCGGGAACCAATAAATAAGCAAAGTTCGAATCTTTGTTAGAATTCCAGGAAGACCAACGCGTCCTTACTGAGGCCCTCGGCCCTTGTTGAAAATAAGAAAACATCGCTGTGGCTGCGATGCCCTGTGAGCCTTCAATTTTATCATAACGGTATTTCGCAGTAGTGTTTAATTTAAAAGTCTTATAAGTCTGAATGAAATCCGGATTTAATAAATCAAATACATTTTCCAAAGGTTCCGGCTTCTTTAAAATGCTCATAAATTTATAACCAATTTGAAAATTATTTACAGGCCCATCCGCAATGGAATTACGGTGATATTCTCCTATGATGCTGCTCTGGCTTTGCTTTGCCGCCGCTGACAAATTATATTTCAATCCAAAATCAACAAGGTAGGATGGCGACTTCTCCTTGGGGATTGACATCGTAAACAAGCCAGGATTTTGCGTGCTTTCATCATCTTCAAAAGACTTCCTGATGCCAATATTGTTAAGCCACGCCGGAGTTTTTTGAGCATTGAGTTCAATCGTATTGATCAACAGCAATAAGACGAAAATGTACTTCATAATCCTTAAGAATTAATTTTTCCACTTACTAAATCAATTGCATCCTGAATCAGGACGCACGCATTTACTTCTTGCAAACTCACTGCGCCTTTTATATTAAAATGCTTCACTATCGCATCCAGGTAAGAAGCGAGTAGCACATATTGGGCATCTGCAGTAAGAAGATCGCTAATACTAGCGCCATCCGGAAGTTCTTGTGGAGCGCCATTTTTGCCTCCTGCTCTCAAAATAGCCGCCTTTACCAAATTTTTTATGGAGTGACTGTCAGAATCATAGCCCAATTGATCTGCTAAATATGCAGATAATTCTTGATCGCCGATAAGTATTTTACCATCAACAACTCTGGCAGATTTTACCTCGCTTAATAATTTTGAAAGCTCCAAATTTCCAATCGTGTGCGTGGAAGCGGTGGTTAAAAAGCCTGGTAATTTTGAATTATCTTTTTTCATTTTCCAAAATTGAAAATAGCCATTCCTGTTTAATTCATGAAACCATTTATTTAGAAATTGTGATCAACTGCAATTCAACACTGCTTATAAACTCATGCTAAATTTAGCAATAATTCATTACGAATTCAAAATAGGCTGAAAGTAATCAAAACGATTTTTGTAGAATCAATTCATCATTAATGAACTCAACAATCATATGGTAATTTTTGAAGCAACCTTTTTTTGGTAAAAACTTCGTTCATCAATTAAATGGCAAAAATTTTGAGCTTCTACAAAATAAACATTCCTTTATGAAACACATTAAACACGTATTGCTGATTGTTTGTACCATCCTGTTTATTGCATGCACGAGTACGCCAAACAAAGATAATGGAGATAAAAATTCTACTCCTTCCGGCGATTATTCTGCAGGCAATTCTGATAGTGCAAACATGCATGATACTATACATCCGGCAAAACCAAACGGAATGGACACCACTGGTGAACAAACAGGAAGAATGAATAATCCTGCACAAGGTAGCAGTCAGCCAAAAAATAATGCGGACAGCGGTCAATCTCATAAAAATGCACCCGCGAAAAAATAAATAATCCGCTTAATCACATAAGCGGATTGTGTTTGCTTTTTCTGTGCTAAACTGTATTTTATTTACCTTGTCTGCCTGGTCATAATACAGAATTAAAACTCCGTAAGAGGTTTGAAAAGCATCCCAGTTTTTATCTTTCATTTGCGGTGCACCGAGCCATTGGAATAAGTTATTCCTGGAAGCGTGCATGAGTGGAAGACTTAATTTTCCTTTAAAATCGGGACCTATTTCTATGTAATCACGTCTTGTATAAAATGAAACACCTTTGTCTTTATAATAAACACCTCCGCCGCATTTGGAAGAATCACCTTCTTCCTGGAAGCCGGTAAAACAAGGCAAATTTGCTCTGATCTGATCGACAGTGGCATTTGGATATATAATTCCGTTAACGCTTCCCTTTAAAATATCAATACTAAAATCAGGGCATTTTGGAGTTGTATGAAGCTGAGCAGTACCAATGAAAGAGAAAAACAAAGCAGATAAAAACAGAAAGCATGTTTTCATAAAAAAGTATAGATTTTTATAGATTAAAAAAGGGTTTCCTTCATAAAGCAAATTTCCTGCTAAACTTTCTGCACGCTTCATCACACTGAAAGAAACGCTCCGAAGTGAATACCAATACTCAAGTAATGCAATGACTTTTCAATTGTGGCTTTTTCAATAAATTCTTTTTATAAACCAAGAATTACTTAATCATTTTACTTCAAAAAAGACTGTTTAAAGTAGTCTTTAAAGCGTTTTTAGGGTAAATTAAAATAAAAATTATACTATATTAATTTTATAATCAATAAACAGTGTGAAATTTAGTTTTTGGCAACATTTTTGTTCTAACGAAGAGACAAAAGGTAATTGAAAAAAGAATTTTTACCCCAATAACCTACCGTCTATTTCCAATATTTATGATATATCGTTTCAATATTTGTTGAAAGATTACCCGTTTTAAATTATTATTGAAGAACCTACGAACTTGGGCAACATGTAATGTTGCCCTTTTTTTTTAAAATACAAATTGCACTTATTTATTTTTTTGCTGAATCCACAATATTGCAACACAATCAAAAGGAGGATTTGACCAACGAGTTATTACCGGATCTGCTTCTTAAGTTGTAAATAACTCCATGCACAAACCGGCAGCATAATTAGCAATAGAAAAGCGTAAACGTTTTTTGTTATAAAAAATGCAATCAATGTTATCGCAAAAATGTATAAAGGATAACAGAAAAATAACAATCCGGTCATTACAGAATCATAATGATCGTGAGCACGTTTTTTTATTACTAAATGAAGAATAAAATATAATGGAGCGCTGATAGCAAAACCAATAATTGCCGGAATAAATAAAAGAATTTTTTTCAATAAAGGCTGGTGTATCCGGAAATAATCTTTGGCTTTTTGCCAGTCATTTTTATCAATTTCAACAACAAGATTTTCCAATTGTTCATTCAATTTTTCATTAAACTTCTTCAGATGTCTTCCAGAAAAAATTTTATCGGAGAAATCGTTTTTTGAAATAATGTTACCAAAATTCAGAAACACATTTTTCCCAAAAAATCTAAAAGAACTATAATTGATTCCAAGGGGCAGAACTTTTAAAGGAATGTTGTTTTCCCAGGCATTGAACGCGAGACGTGCGGTTCCTTTTTTTAAAGGACGAAGATGCCATTCATTGATACACCTGCCTTCACTGAAAATCAAAACGATTTTATTTGCTTTAAACAATTGTTCACATGCATCGAAAGTCGTGTAATTATACTCCAGGTTTTCTACTCCTTCACTTACGCGATAAATCGGAAGCATGTTGAATGACCGAAGAATTTTTGTAATAAATTTACCTGCAAAAGCATCGCCGCGTGCCAGCGAATAAACCGGCGATTTAAAAAGCGAGCCAACAATTATGGCATCTAAAAAAGAATTCGGATGATTGGCTGCAATCAATAACGGCCCTTGCTCGCGCAATATTGATCTATTGTTAATTATAATCCTGCGGCAATAAAAATACAATGCAATCCTGGATGGAATTAAGAATAGATTATAAAGCAATACTTTTTAGGTAAAAATAGGAAATTACCGATATCTTTTTCACGCAGATGCAGGTTCATTTTTAGGAAAATGACTCTTTTTTAATTTCTTCTTTAACTTCTTTCCTTCGTGTTTTAATTCATCCTGTTCTTTTTCAGGAAGCATCAGAAATACCGCAACGGTCATCAGGGTAAGCAAAATAATGAGTCTTTTCATAACGGGTGTTTTTTGTTTATTTAAACAAGAAGTTTGCCATGATTATTGAGGAGACAAGAAAAGAAGAAACCTACTTATGGATTTCCAGTTTATAGAATTTTCACACTACCGACATATTTTCCCATTAATTCAATTGGGGATCTATCGGATAATTGACAAGCATTTTATAATCGCCGCCGAGATAATTGAGTGATTCCTTCCAGGTTTCAGAAGCGCTGGTACCAAAGATTAATTTTGGTGTAGCCTTTACGGTCAGCCAGCTGTCAATCTTCATTTCCTGGTCCAATTGACCTTCTGTCCAGCCGCTGTATCCGATAAAAAAACGAATCTTATCAGGACTGATGGAATTATTTTTCAAATGAATCTGCAAACTTTCAAAATTACCGCCCCAATACACGCCGTCAAAAACTTCTTCACCGCCGCTGATCAGATCCGGATATTGATGGATAAAATGCAACGAATCAGGTTGTACCGGGCCGCCCTGGTAAACAGGAAAATCGGGCATCTCCATATCCGGTAAAAGTTCTTTTAAATTTTTAGGAAATTGTTTGTTTAACACAAAACCAAAAGTACCTTCCATCACATTTTCACAAATAAAAATAACGGTCCGGCTAAAGTTTGGATCTTTCAAAAAAGGGTTTGCAATTAATAAAATTCCTTTCGCTGGTGAAATCATAATTCTAAATTAATTTTATTTGCTCAAAAAAAAATAAAAAGCCTGTCTTTGCAGAAAAAATAAAAGATAAGAGATAGTTAAAAAAAATAAAGTTAACTGACTGCTAAGGATATTTAGTAGCGATCAAGTTTAAATTTGCGCGCATGAAAAAAATTTTCCCACTAATTACCATACTGGTTTTTGCTTCCTTGTTGGGAATTATTTTTTTTCAGTACGTATGGATCAAACAGGCTTTGCAGGACAAGGAACTGCAGTTTGAAGAAACAGTGAAAATGGTGACCATCCAGGCAGCGAAAGAACTGGTGAATGAAAGGGCCAAAATCTCTCCTTTCGACAACCGCAAAAATGCCGATCTCTTATTCCCTTTAAATGTATTTCCTACTACGATTGCTCATAACTTTTCGCGTCATGAAATCCGGTCGCTGATCAATAAAGAATTTGAAAAAAATAACATCAAGAAACTTGATTTCGAATTTGCGATCACCACAACGTCGATGATCGGCGATGATCTTCAGTCAAAGAATTTTTACAACGCTTACAGTGATACGGTCCATAATATGTCTTTCATTTATCCGCTCGATCCGCCAGGCGGCAGCCTGGCCGAAGGACTTGCACCACAGGAGCTTCTGGTGGTCGTGGTTTCGCATATTAAGAATGTTGTTTGGAAACAAATGGTGTGGATGCTCATTGGAGCAGTAGTTTTTACTTTTATCATTTTTACCGCCTTTTTTATTACCATCCGCGCTTTGCTTCGTCAGAAAAAATTGAGCGAAATAAAATCCGATTTTATCAACAATATGACTCATGAATTTAAAACACCGCTCGCAACGATCTCTCTTGCTGTCGATGCTTTAAAAAATGAAAAGGTAGTAAATGATAAAACCAAAATGGATTATTTTTCAGGCATTATCAAAGAAGAGAACAAAAGGATGAACAAGCAGGTGGAAACCATACTACAAGCGGCTTTGATGGATAAAGAGGCGGTACAGCTGAAAGAAGTTCCGCTCCATTCACACGAACTGATCACTTCTGCAATCAACAATATTCAGCTCCCTTTAAATGAAAAAAATGGCGTTTTAGAAACTCACTTTAATGCAATAAATGATTTGATTTTAGCAGATGATGTGCACTTTACCAACATCATCAATAATCTCCTCGACAACGCCGTGAAATATTCAAAAGAAAATCTAAAAATTAAATTAACGACTTCAAATTTTAACGGGCACATTCGCATCAAAATTGAAGACAACGGGATTGGAATGAATAAAGAAACACTGAACCGTGTTTTTGAGAAATTTTACCGCGCACATACCGGTAATATTCACAACATTAAAGGATTTGGACTTGGCCTTAGCTATGTAAAATCGGTAGTCGATACACTTCACGGCAAAATAAAAGCAGAAAGCACTCCCGGAAAAGGCAGTTGTTTCACCTTGGAATTTCCGGTGATAAAAAAAACAGCATAATAAATAAGAATTGAGGTTATTTGTTTGTTTGCTGCCGTGCTCATTTTTCAAAAACCGTAAATAACTCGATAAATTCTTTCCTTTGCAGCATGCATCCAAAAAATTTGTCTATCACCGATTTTGATTATTTTTTACCGGAAGAAAGAATTGCTGTTTATCCGCTCAAAAAAAGAGATGAGTCGAAATTGTTGATTTATAAAAATGAGAAGATTTCAGAAGATATTTATCGAAACATTGCTGATCATTTACCGGAAAATTCACTCCTTATTTTTAATGATACGAAAGTAATCAAAGCAAGGATTTTATTTAAAAAAATAACCGGTGCGGTGATAGAAATATTTTGCCTTGAGCCGTATGAAAGAATTAATGATTATGCCGTAGTTCTTGCTCAAAAAAAATCAGTAAAATGGAAATGTATGATTGGCGGAGCAGGAAAATGGAAGGAAAAATTTCTTGAAAAAGAAATTACTATAAATGATGAAAGCATCATTTTAAAATCTGCTTTGGTAGAAAAATTAACTGATGCGTATGTTGTTCAATTATCCTGGAATCCTGGAAATTTTTCTTTTGCAGAAATCATAGAACATGCCGGTGAAACGCCGTTGCCGCCATACATCAAAAGAAAAGCGGAGGAAAGTGATTCAGAAACTTATCAAACGATTTATTCCGTGCATGAAGGCTCAGTAGCGGCGCCAACAGCGGGTTTACATTTTACGGAAGAAATATTTTCATCCTTTAAGAAAAAAAATATTGACACAGGATTTGTGACGCTTCATGTAGGCGCCGGCACATTTAAACCTGTAAAAGCTGCAAGCATGGAAGGCCATGAAATGCATGCTGAATGGATTGATGTTTCTACAAGCTTTATTGAGCAGCTGACGCAAAATATTTCTCATCAAATATTTTGTGTAGGAACTACCTCTGTAAGAACGGTTGAAAGCCTGTATTGGATGGGATTAAAAACTTTTCTCAATCCTTACGTTGAATTTGAAAGATTAAAAATAGAACAATGGGAAGTATATGATAAAGAGATTTTTCCTGAAAATATTTCTGCGGTTGATTGTTTAACTTCTTTGTTGAATTATTTAAAAAACAAAAAAACAGAAAGGCTTTTTATTCAAACACAAATTATAATTGCGCCTGGTTATTCTTTTAAAATTATCAATGGAATGATCACCAATTTTCATCAGCCAAAATCAACTTTGTTGCTGTTAGTAGCAGCGATGATTGGAAAAAAATGGAAGGAAATTTATGAGTATGCGTTGGCGCATGAATACAGATTTTTGAGTTATGGAGATGGTTGTTTGATTTATGGATGCCTGAGCTAAAGTAACGAATCAAATGATGTTTTTTAGGTTAACGGCTCTGCTTCTTTTCTAAGCCTATTCCATAAATCCTCAACCCTTAGATATTTTGCCGCAAAATTCAATATAATTATTGTTAATATTATCAAATTGCACTTCATATACCCGAAGCGCATCAGTAAATTGTTTCTCACTTCCTCCTGACAGCTTGGCCCATTTTAATTTCATAAGTATCGTGTCTTCTGAAGTTGAAATGTTCATCGTTAGTCCCAATATTTTTTCAGGAAACTTTCTTTTAAATCTTGATCGGTCAAAATCATCATCGGTCAAAATCCAAAAATCAATTTTTTCACCATCTTTTGTATCAATGAGGTTGAACATTGATTTGGATTGAATGGCGTCTTTAATAGCAGATTCAGAAACATAATAATCCGGAGGTCTAAATGTACTCATGATTGTCTGGATTGAAGAATCGGCAATATTCACCAGAATATCAATATCATGTGTAGTCCTGGGTTCTCCCTGTATACTTGAAACTATTGAACCCGTAACCATATACTCAATTGCGGAATCTTCAAGTATTGCCAATACCTTCTTTAATAATTTCGGTTGTAACATTTAGCCAATCTTTGAAGATATAGTTCTTTAATCTCTGCCTCCGTTTTGTCAGGAAATCTTTTTCGCAGGCCACTCATAAAAAGTTGTTTGGAAATAGCGGATAGCTCTAAGGCTTTTAATAGGCGTTTTTCCGGTCCCATCTTTTTGAGGGTTGCCAGATATTGCCGATGGTTTGGTTTTGTTTTTTGATTCAAGCTAAAAGCATTTGTTTGCAAATTAATCAAATTTTTAGCTCGCGTTGTTCAGAAAGGAAATTGCAGCAATTTTATTCATTTTCTAAACTTTCTAACCCGGCTAAAAAATCTAAACAATTCTAACCTTTCTTAATTCACCATTTTATCAGCACAGCAACTGCTTGCAAATGCTTCCGGCTTGGCTTTGAAGGCAAAGCCCATTCCGAGGATATAACCCATCGCTTCCCGCAACGCTTCATTGCTCTTGAATCCGGGGTTGGTATTGATGTCGGCATGCACTTCCATGTCGACATCGTATTTGGTAAATAAATCGCACAACTCATAAGCGATTTCAATGCTTTTAGCGACCTCTACCAGCATCCGTTCTTTGATACTGTACTTTTGAGTAGTTTTTTCATTATGAATAAACATGAATCCACCGCGTCCTTCACGAAGAAAAACAATGACTGTTGCAAATTCTGTATCCTGGCTTCTTACCTGGCTGTCGGTACCGATGCAAACTTTTAATTTGTTACCTGCTTCGGTTTCTTTTTGGATGGTTTTTTCTACAGCATTTTTGATAGGCAATTCAATTGCTTCTCCATTAAATCTTCTCCATAACATAAAAAAGGGTTTTTTAAAAGTACCAATATTTTGGAAAAAGAAAAGAAAAAATTTTATGAAGATTGTTTAAGAGAAATTAAATTTTACAAAACCGATTTCAATTGCGGCGGCACAGGTCTCACTTTTTTTATTTCATAATTGTAACAAACCAATGCAGTTTTTGCGAGCGCAATAATCATCTTCCTTTCATTCCTGTTCACAGCAATTTGATAAAAAAGTTCAAAAGAAACTGCGGTTATTTCCCCTGAAAATATGTTGATTTCTAAAAGATCATTGTAGAAAGATTCATTTATAAATTCCACCAAAAGCTCTTTCAAGATCAGTGCGGTACCGGCAACATTGAGTTCTGTAAATCCATGCTGATTTAAAAATTGAACGCGTGCTTCATGAATGATTTCTACGAGCGAATTGTGTCCAAGATGATTGCCATAATTGATATCGGTAATACGGACAGGGATTGAAACAGTGGCAACTAATTTTTCAGGAAGTTCAAGTTTTAACCGTGCCATTTGCCAAAACTTTATTCTACATTTTCGCTGTTGGCGGCTAATTGTACCAGGTCAATTAAACTAACAGAGGTGGGAGAAATCGTGCTGGCCAACATAATTTTTTGCCATTTATCGATCTTTTTACTCCAAACAGGTTTTGGAGGAAATTCATGATCGGCAGAAATGATGAGAGTAGCCACTTTTGGAGAAATTTTTACTGGTTGACCTTCAGGATTTGCTACTGTTAGGTATTTCTTGGTTTTAGAAAGGTCTTTAGAAATAATTTCTTTTTTTTCCTGTGGATTATGAATAATCGATTCTAATATTTTCTGATTAAGATTGATTGAATCCTTTACTTTTTGAGCCAATAACTCGTGTTTTGTTTCGGTATTTGCGATGGTATGCGGTTCTTTATTCTTTTTGAAAAACAACGAGCCTACAAAAATAATTACTACAGAGGCTGCAGCCGTGGCGCCATAGAAAAGAAATTTTGATTTGCGGCGCGTGTACAGCGTTATTACTTTTTCATTCTGCAGTACTTCTGAAATATGCTCCCATATCTCCTCTGGTGGAGGAGTTTCATAATGATAAAGTCTATTTTTAAAATTTTGCATGATAAGATTACCTGCTCCTTTTTAAATTTTCCGCTCTTGTTTCCATTATTTTTTTCAATACGCTTTTTGCCCTTGCTAATTGAGATTTGCTGGTACCTTCTGTTATCCCCAGTAAATCCGCTATTTCTTTATGCGAATACCCTTCTATGACGTGCATATTAAAAACCTGTTTATATCCGGGCGACAATTCGTTAATAATATTCAAAATGTCCTTCGTTGCCAGTGAATCGAGCACATCCAGGTTGTCGTCTTCAATTGTATTTTCCTGTACTTCTGTTACATTATATAATTTAACTTTTTTTCTATAATGTTCAATTGAAGTATTGATAAAAATCCTTCGCACCCAACCTTCAAAAGATCCTTCCGCACGAAACTTGCTCAAACTCTTATAAACTTTAATAAATCCTTCCTGCAAAACGTCATTGGCATCTTCCGGATTTTCAGAATAACGAAGACAAACTGTATACATCATTGCAGAAAATCTTTGATAAAGCAACCTTTGCATTTGAGCATCACCTTCGATACATCCTTTTATTAAGTCGATTTCTGAAGGAATATGGTTGCCTGGAGCAGTCAAATTTTTTGAGGTGTTTTTCTAAAATAATATTGGTTAAAAAATCAGGGCTGTTTTTTCAAAAAAGCGATTAACTTTTCAATGGCTTTCCTTCTGTGGCTAAACCTGTTTTTTTCTTCCATGCTCATTTCTGCAAAAGTTTTTCCCGAACCATTTGGAATAAAAACCGGGTCATAGCCAAAGCCCGAATTACCCCTTCTTGCTGCAATAATAGTGCCTTTGCATATACCTTCAAAAACTTTTTCTTTTCCGTTCATAATCAAACAAATGACTGTGCGAAATTGAGCGTTTCGGTTGCTTTTATTTTCTAATTTGCTTAATAATTTGTCAATATTCTTCTCAAAGGACCGACTTTCCCCCGCATATCTGGCGCTTTTTACACCCGGTTCACCATTCAAAGATTCCGTTTCAAGGCCGGTATCTTCCGAAAAACAACTTTGCTTGGTAAGTTGATAAATGACTCTTGCTTTTTCTTTTGCATTTTCTTCAAGCGTATCAAAAGGTTCAGGAATATCTATTTCTATTCCCGCTTCTTTTAGTGAAAGTATTTTGAAATTTCCTTGCAGAATCTCTTTTACTTCGGAGACCTTATTTTCATTGTTGGTGGCAAAAATTAATTCATTCATTTACTTAAAAATAATTTTTGAAGGCTTATCCATAAATCTTTTTTCAAATTTTTGTTATCCAGGAAATCTGCAAGAGGCGGTGCCGCGAGAAATAATTGTTGTTGAAATTTCTGAATTTGAAAAAATGGAATCGTAAATGGCAAATCAATAGCAGCAGTAGAAATACCGAAGAGCAAAATGATTTTTGGCTCAAAATAATCGTTGAATTGACTGTAAGGATACGGATTGTAATGATAATTTACCAAAGCAATATCTGACATGGAAAGTTCGCAGGCAATGACGAGGTTTGAAAGCATTTCCATTTCATTATCGGGCAAATGCTTGTGGTCCACATTGTTGACCAAAAAGACAATATTTTTCTTGTTTTCACCCAAACTGCTGATAGTCACCTTTTCTGAAACCGGCTGTTGTTCAGCCATTTCTACCTCTGCGACCAGGTTTTTTTCAAAAAGCATTTGGCACGTAATGTCCGAAAGTTGAATGTCATTTAAGCTCATAAAGTATTTTAGCTCCTCTTTTTTTCGTTTCTTTGTGGCAAATTTAAATGATATGGTTGCTACTGAAGATTTTAAAATTACGAAGATTAAAAATAGTAAATTAGGCGAATTAGATCTCAATAATATTCCTTTCGGAAAATATTTTACCGATCATATGCTGGAGGTAAATTATGATAAAGGCGAGTGGGGAACGGTAGAAATAAAACCTTATCAGCCGATTACGATTGATCCTGCTTGCGCGGCTCTGCATTATGGGCAGGCGATATTTGAAGGGATAAAAGCGTATAAAAATGAAGACGGGGAAGCGTTTATTTTTCGTCCCGAAGACAACTTCAAACGTTTTAATATTTCTGCAGAAAGGATGGAAATGCCACAGGTTCCTGAAGAAATTTTTATGGAAGGAATGAAACAATTGGTGAAACTCGACGAAGACTGGATTCCTGCAAAACCAGATCATTCTTTATATATCCGTCCTTTTATGTTCAGCACGGACGAAGTGATTGGTGTGAAACCGAGCCAAAAATATAAATTTATGATTATTTTAAGTCCCACCGGCCCATATTACAGTGCTCCGATGCGGATTTATGCTGAAGAGAAATATGTAAGAGCGGTGCCCGGTGGTGTCGGTTATACTAAAAATGCCGGTAATTACGGTGCATCCATGTATGCCACGGCAGAAGCAAAAAGAAAAGGCTACGACCAGGTTTTATGGATGGATGCTTTTGAACACAAATATGTGCAGGAATGTGGAACGATGAACGTATTTTTCATTATGGGAAATACAGCAGTAACACCGTCTTTAGCCGATGGAACCATTCTGGCGGGAGTAACGCGAGATAGTGTAATTCAATTGCTTAAAGATATGGGATTGGAAGTAGAGGAGAGGAATCTCAGCATTGATGAAATTGAGGATGCGTATAAAGAAGGTACGCTTCATGAAGTTTTTGGAACCGGCACGGCAGCTACTACCTCTTTTATAAAGGAATTGCGTTATAAAGATTTTGTGATGACGTTTGAAACGGAAAAATGGAAAGTAGGTACAGAAATAAGCAGAAGAATGAATGCTATTAAAGAAGGAAAAGCAGAAGATAAATATGGGTGGATGGTAAAAGTGTAAATGTCGTGTTCAATGTTGAATGTCCAAAGTTAAATGTTTAATGCTCAATAATCAATTTGAAAGTTGAAGAGTCGGCAAACGGACAAATAAGGCATATTTCTGTTTTTATTTATTTTAAAATTTCATTTTTTCTTATAACCAAAAATTTTTGGTTTTTCGCAAACCTACACTTACCTTTGCCGTCCAAAAAAATAAGGGTAAAAAAACGATGCCTACAATACAACAATTAGTAAGAAAAGGAAGAACAATCATCAGGGCCAAAAGTAAATCCAGAGCGCTTGACAGCTGCCCACAGCGCAGAGGCGTGTGTACCAGGGTTTATACAACAACTCCGAAAAAACCAAACTCAGCTCTCCGCAAGGTGGCTAAAGTAAGGCTTACTAATAAAATTGAAGTAATCGCTTATATTCCCGGGGAAGGTCACAACCTGCAGGAACACTCTATTGTGTTGCTTCGCGGAGGAAGGGTAAAGGATTTACCAGGAGTACGTTACCACATTGTACGTGGCAGCCTCGATACTGCCGGTGTTAAAGACCGCAAACAAAGCCGTTCTAAATACGGAACAAAAAAAGAAAAAGCTAAAAAATAATTAACCGCAGCCGGATATTTCATTTGGCAAAAAATAAAAAAGAACAATGCGTAAAGCACAAGCAAAAAAACTTCCATTAGCTCCTGATCCAAAATTTCAGGATAAATTGGTAACCCGTTTTGTAAATAATTTAATGTGGGAAGGAAAAAAGAGTGGCGCGTACACTATTTTTTATGATGCGATCGATAAAGTTTCTAAAATTTCAGGCGATGATGGTTATGAAGTATGGAAAAAAGCGCTGGCAAACGTTACTCCCGGAGTAGAAGTAAAAAGCCGCAGAATAGGTGGTGCTACTTTCCAGATTCCTTCAGAAGTTCGCGCAGACAGAAAAATTTCTCTGAGCATCAAATGGCTTATTAAATACAGTCGCGACAGAAACGGTCGCAGCATGTCCGAAAAACTGGCAAATGAAATTGTAGCCGCAAGCAAGGGCGAAGGCGCCGCTTTTAAAAAGAAAGAAGATACCCATCGTATGGCTGATGCAAACAAAGCATTTGCACATTTCAGAATTTAATAAGATTTCAAATTAAATAATTAAACCCTTTCTGTAAAGAAGGGGTTTTTTGTTTTTGACAGAACCGTAGTTACTGGCAAATGAGCCGAGTATCAAAAACGTTTTAAGAAAAGCATGTACATTATTATAATCCAAAACTGCAGCAAGACGAGGAATTGAAGTAAGTATTTCTACTATTAAAACGCAGCCGGTTTAATGAATAATGTTCCTAATTGTAAGAAATCTGGAAATTGTGCAGCGTTCTGCAACAAACTTTTGTCTTAGAGTCAGTAGCCGTTTCCACTACCCCCTGAAGCAATAAAGCATTTCTTTTTATTGTCCGGCCTATAAATATTGTAAATTTTATGAGTTCCGATACCGGTTTCACAGATCTTTTGCAGGCGCAACTGCTTAAGCAAATTGAGTCTGGAAGTGAAGTTGCTTTCAAAGAAGTTTATCATCATTTTTATAAAAAGCTTTTACAATTTTCATTTATCCTTATTAAGAATAAAGAAGCAGCTGAAGAATGTGTAGAAGATGTCTTTATTAAAATATGGAGAAACAGAACTCATGCATCTGCTATCAAAAATCTAAAAATTTATTTATATACTGCTACCAAAAATACTTCACTCAATTATCTCTCCTCGAAAGCGAATTCAAGCATTAATAAGCCTTTTGACGCCGTGAATATTGTCATAACTGACCCAATTTGTCCTGAGCAACTTTTAATTTACCGTGAGACTTTTGAAAAGATAAAAAGCGCCATAGAAATGCTTCCTCCTAAATGCAAGATGATCTTTAAACTCATTCGTGAAGACGGTTTGAAGTATAAAGAAGTAGCTGAAATATTGAATTTATCTCCACATACAGTTGATGCTCAAATGACCATAGCCATCCGACGTATCGCCTTTTCAGTAAAGGAAGAACTCGAGAAAACAAAAGAAACGCATTTAAGCAAAAAATAAATCTGAAATTCTTTTTAAGGGGTATTTGTTTGTTTACTGTCTTTATATAAAAGAGCAATCTAGCATGGAGCCGGAAAACAAATTATGGAAATTGGTGGCCCTGAAACTTTCCGGTGAAGCTTCTGACGAAGAACTGTCTGAATTAGAGAGTTATTTAAAATCGTTCCCTGCTGAACAAAGTACAGTTAATAGTATTGAAAAGTATTGGAATCAAAAAGATGATTTGCAAAATAGCGGCGATGAAATGGAAGAAGAAAGATTTCATCTCATTTTGAATAGCGGAAATGAGGAAGAAAAAATAGCTGATGCTCTCCCGGCTAAGAGTGGAAAACTTTATAGATATAAATGGCTGTATGCAGCCGCTTCTATACTCATCATTTGTACCGTTGGGTTTTTAATTAAAATAAATATTCACAATCATTCTTCAGCCAAAACTGGTATTCAACATGTATTTGTCAAACCAGGTTCCAGATCACAGGTCATTTTACCCGACGGAAGTGTCGTCAGATTAAACGGATCCTCCAGTTTGACCTATTCGAAGGACTTTAATAAAAATGTCCGCGATGTTAACCTGGATGGCGAAGCATACTTTGACGTAACGAAAGATGCCAATCATCCATTTATCGTTCACACTTCAAATATCGATATAAAAGTGCTCGGAACTTTATTCAATGTAAAATCATATCAACAGGATGAAACAATAGAAACGACATTATTAAGAGGCAGTATTGAAGTTTATAATAAAACTGACCCTTCTGCTCCGAAAGTAATTTTAAAACCAAATGAAAAATTGGTTTTTAGAAAAAAACAGACTGAGTCAATTGTACCGGAAACTAAAAACAAAGTTGATTCAGCGCGTAGTGCCGGTTCTAATGATGAAATTTCTATATCCGCGCTATCTCCAACTCAGCCAGATAGTCTCAAGGAAGAAACGTCCTGGCTCTACAACCGGCTGGTGATTGATGATGATAATTTTATTAAAATGGCCGAGAAAATGGAACGCTGGTATGGAGTAAAAATAGAAATATTAAATCCGGAACTGGAAAATTACCATTTCAAGGGAATTTTTCAAAACGAGTCGATTGAGCAGGCATTGGATGCGCTTCAACTGACAGCAAGATTCAAATATAAAATAGCTAATGATACAATTAAAATTATGAAGTAAAACACAAAAAAACAACGGAGGATATTGCAGTATCCCCCGTTCAGCTAAAAAAATATAACCGTTCGACAGGTAATTTATTTTTTAACCATAAAGTATAAATGTATGAAAAAAAGACAGCTGCGCACGCAGTATTTCTTAAAAGAATTGTCTAAAGCACTATTCCTTATGAAATTAACAATTCTCTTCTTCCTTCTTGGGATTTTGCGCACCAATGCGGATATAAAAGCGCAACCAAATATTTCGCTCAATATTAGAAACGCGAAAATCAAAAATGTCATTCAGAAAATTGAAAAGCAGGGCGATTACCGTTTTTTGTACAACAGCGACGTACCTGCCTTGAATACCAAAGTGGATATGAATATTAACGACTATTCGATTTCTGAAACGATGGCAGCTTTATTAAGGAATACCGGTCTAAAATATAAAGTACTGCCTGATAATCTCGTAGTAATAGAATCAGCTGAGTTGGAAGATCCGCAGGATATTGTGGTTACCGGCACGGTTACAGGAACCGGGGGAATTCCGTTAGCCGGCGCTACCATCAACGTCAAGAACAGCACTTTTAGTGTGGCTTCCAATCCAAATGGACGTTATTCGATCAGCGTTCCCTCTGACGCAACTCTTGTGGTATCTTATGTAGGCTACCAAACGGCGGAAATAAATGTAAATGGTCGTACCACAATTAATATCACGCTGCAACCTGCCAGTACTTCACTTAGTGATGTCGTTGTAATCGGCTATCAATCGGTGAAAAGAAAAGATCTTACCGGAGCTACCGGTGTGGTAAATATGGCCGATGCCAACAAGGTCACATCCGGTTCAGTTGCAGAATCGTTACAAGGATTAGTACCCGGCGTAACGGTCAGAAATGGCGGCGCTCCCGGCCAAAATGCAACCATTGAAATTCGCGGGGTAGGAAACTTCGGCAATTCAAATCCTTTGTACGTAATTGACGGAATGCTTGCGGATGCAAATACAACCATTAATACCGATGATATTGCTTCAATACAAATTTTGAAAGATGCTTCTGCAGCTGCTATCTATGGATCACGGGCGGGAAACGGGGTAATCATCATTACGACTAAAAAAGGAAAAGAAGGTCCTGCTAAATTCTCATTTTCTGCAAAATATGGCGCCCAGCAAATTGCTAAAAAATGGAACGTTATGGATGCGCCTGCGTATTTAAAAACAATAAGTACTGCTTATCAGAATTCCGGATTGAACTTACCTGCCGGCATAGCAAACCAGGTGGCAAACAATACGATCAATACAAATTGGCAAAATCAAATATTCAGAACCGGAAACGATCAGGATTATAACATGAGTATATCCGGGGGTTCCGCTACCAGTAATTATCTGATTTCAGGCAGCTATTACGACAACAAAGGGCCAGTGATTGGCAATGATTTTCAAAGAACAAGTCTGCGAATCAATACACAAGCTAAAAAAGGCATTCTTACCGTTGGAGAAAACATGATGCTTAGTAATACCAATGGAAACAATCCGGGAGGTGGAATTAATGTATTTTATGAATCCGCCAGCATGCTTCCAACCATCGCAGTACAGGGAGACCAATATAAAACGATCCAATATAATCCCGCAGGATGGGGAATGGGAACCACAGATAATCCGACTTATGCGGCTAATTATTTAGCGGTAAATGCATTAGATAAGGTTAATTACAACTTCGCAAAAATTGTAGGTAATGCCTATGCTGAACTAAAATTTACCAATTGGTTGAGTTACCGGTTTAATGCAGGGCTGGAAGCAAGTTTCGATTATACGAGAGAGGTTCGTGATACAGGAATCTGGAGATACACCAACCAGCCCCCATCCACCAGCATCAATGAAGACAGAGAGCGTTTTACCAACTTACTGCTGGAACATACGCTGAATTTTAATAAAGATTTTGGATTGCATAACATAAATGGTGTAATTGGTTTTTCACGTACAGAACAAAAAAGAGATGTAACAAATGCAGGAAGAACCGTTCTGCAGGATGTGAACGGCCAATATTTTACAACAATCGGTTCCGCATTAGGAAATCCATCTGCTGACGGTGGTACGCCGGTATTCTGGAGATCTCACGGATATTTGGGCAGAATAAATTATACTTATAATGATAAATATCTGGTAACATTAACGGGGCGAATTGATCAGGACTCACGGTTTGGACCGGATTTCAGAACTGGTTATTTTCCATCAGCGGCAGCAGCATGGAGAATCAGCAAAGAAAGTTTTTTCAAAATAGGCTGGATAAATGATTTAAAAATACGTGCTTCTTATGGAAAACTCGGTTTTAGTGATGTACTCGGTTCATGGGATTATATAGGCTTGCTGAATAATAATCCGCGCGCTGTATATGGAGTAGGTCAAACGCCGCTTGTCGGAGAATACCAGGCACAAATAGCAAATCCTGATTTACATTGGGAAACCAGGATTCAGAAAAATATTGGCTTCGATGCTACTTTATTTGATAATCGGGTATCGATAAGTGCAGATGCATACAATTCCTTATCCAAAGACGTTCTGGTACAATTACCACTGGGCCAATATTTAGGAAGCACAGGGTTACCATCTGCAAATGCAGGTTCAATCAGAAATACCGGTATTGAAGTAGCAGCAACCTATCGCAAAAACGACAAACCTTTTAAATGGGATGTATCTGCAAACATAACTACGATTAAAAACGAGGTATTATCTGTCGGCAATCAAGGAGTAGATGCCGCAGGGAATAAGGTAAATTACATAGAACCAACGAATTTTCTCCGTGCACAGGTAGGCCACAGTATTGGTGAATGGTATGTCATAAAAACGGATGGAATATTTAAAAGCCAACAGGAAATCGACAGCTATGTAAGTAAAGACGGAAAACAGATACAGCCAGATGCCAAACCCGGGGATATAAAATATGTAGATGCAAATGGCGATGGAACCATTAATAACAACGACCGTCAATTTGATGGTTCGCCGTGGCCCACTTTACAGGCAGGCGCTCAATTCAATGGTTCGTATAAAAACTTTAATATCAATATCCAGCTAGTCGGTGTTTTTGGAGATAAAATATACGATGATATCAGAAGAGTGCTCGATAGCTATCAATTGACAAATTTCAGAAAGGACATTAATCCGTGGTCTTCGAGCAATCCGAACGGAAGTGATCCTCGTTTAGCTGTAGATGTTCCGGCAGATCCGGAAGTTTCATTGAATAATATGGCACAAACTTCAAGATGGATCGAAGACGGTTCTTATGTACGGTTAAGAAATCTAGAAATTGGATATTCTATTCCGAATAACACTCTAAGGAAAACGGGCATTTCTAACCTTCATGTTTATATCAGCGGACAAAACCTGGTAACGATTACCAAATACAAAGGCCTTGATCCGGATGTGCAGGGCACCGGAATTATTACCCGCGGATTTGATGCAGGTAACTGGCCATCAAGCAGGATCTACTCTATCGGATTACAATTCGGATTTTAAATTCTTAAATCAAACAGACATGAAAAAGATAATCTTCATACTTATTATATCACTCATCGGATTTTGCAGTTGCAAAAAGGATCTCACGATTCCTAATCCCAATACGCCAACGACTGAAAACTTCTGGAAAACAGCTAATGATGCTCAGCTAGGTATCAATGCTATTTACAGTACTTTTCATCGTGAAGGCCTTTCACGCTGGCTTTACTTTATGACCATGATCCGTTCGGATGAAGGATACAGCACCAGCCCGAACCCGGATATTGTAAACACTTACGACGTATTTCATATCACCGATTACAACGATTACCTCGTAACCAGTGTTTGGCAGGATGATTATATTGGTATCAATCGCGCTAACCAGGTTTTGGACAATGTACCTGCGATCAGTATGGATGCGACTTTGAAAGCGCAATACATTGCGGAAGCAAAATTTTTGCGTGGATTTTTTTATTATAATCTCGCTACTATTTATGGAAACGTTCCTATCATGCTTCACGCTTCCAAACCCACAGATTACCCACCTACTTCTTCGCAAGACAGTGTTTTTGCCCAGGCCGAACAGGATTTCTCAGAGGCTGCAGCCGTTTTACCGGTAAAATATGATGCTGCTAATGTGGGACGGGCTACAAAAGGAGCAGCTTATGCAATGCTGGGAAAATCATATATGCAACAACACAAGTATGCACAAGCACAACAGGCACTACAGTGGCTTACAGAAGGCGATGGCAAAGATGTTTATAGTCTTGTTTCTGATTATCGCAGTAATTTTATTGAAACTTCTGAAAACAATTCGGAATCGGTTTTTGAATGGCAAAACGCGCTTAATCCCAATGATTCGCATGATGATGACGTAGCGCCAGGATCAGATAATTTAAATTATGGCACTTCTATTCCGCCTTTTTTTGCGCCAAGGCCAATTGGATTTACCGATGGCCAGGCACGCAGATGGCCAGTTTGGGAATTTTTAAAAGAAAAAACGGTTGATGGCAAACGCGATCCACGACTGGCAGCTACGTTCCTCTATGATTCTACCGATGAAAGAGGACCGGATTATACAATCGTGTATGGCCGCACGTTCTCCTCCCTTGGATACTCAAGTGATCTTACCGTCGTTCCAAATACCCATGATGTTTATTTTAGAAAAGAGTTGGATGACGCTACAATGGATGGAGAAGTCTTCCATTCCGGAAACAACTACCGTTATGTGCGGTATGCGGACGTTCTTTTATTATACGCCGAGGCTTTGAATGCACAGGGTAAAACTGATCTGGCTTATCCTTTCGTAGATAAAGTGAGGCAGCGTGCCGGACTTGCACCATTATCTACTGTAATGCCTGGATTAAATCAGCAGGATTTTTTAACCCAACTAAAACACGAAAGAATTACAGAACTTACCGGTGAAGGACATCGTTGGGAAGATCTTGCAAGATGGGGCGATCTTGGGCCACAACTGGCTTCAAGAGATGCAGGATTCGCAAACTTTAAAGTTGGGAAAGATGAATTTTTGCCGATTCCCCAATTTGACCTGGATATTAATCCTAACTTAAAACAAAATCCCGGATATTAAGTCTGCAACAAACAAACAAATAATGATAATTCTTTAGAGAAAAAATTAAAAATATAACCCTTGAGCAGTTCCGCTTTATTAACAAGAAAAATTTTCATGGTCAAATATTGCATCTTAATTCTGTGTTTGTTCAACTGCTCGTGTAAAAGAGAAAGCAATACGCAAATTACTCCGCCGGTAGTTGTAAGTGATACGGGCTTTACTAACCCATTGCTTTCTTCCGGCCCTGATCCGTGGGTGGTTCAGAAAGACACGAATTATTATTTCACCCATACTACCGGAATAAACCTGGTTATTTACAAAACGAGCAAAATGTCTGATCTGAAAAACGCCGTAATTAAAACAATCTGGAGTCCCCCGTCAAGCGGTGCTTATTCCCATGATATCTGGGCACCGGAGCTTCATTATTTGCAAAATAAATGGTACATGTATTTTGCTGCAGATAGTGGAAGCAATAACAGCCACCGCGTCTTTGTTTTGGAAAATGATTCTGCCGATCCGATGTCAGATAATTGGAGCTTGAAGGGAAAAGTAACCGATGTTTCTGATAAGTGGGCGATAGATCCAAGCGTGTTTGAATACAAAAACCAGCTCTATATGCTTTGGTCCGGATGGCCGGGAAACACAAACGGTGAACAGGATATTTATATCGCTAAAATGAGTGATCCTCTTACCATAAGCAGCGACAGGGTGCTCATATCTTCCCCAACTTACGATTGGGAAAAAATCGGCGCTCCACCTACGGTAAATGAAGGGCCGGAAATGCTCATGAACAGTAAAGGCAATTTATTTATCACTTACTCTGCCAGCGGATGCTGGACAGATAATTACTGTTTGGGCTTGTTATCATTAAAAGAAAATGGCGATCCGATGAATACATTGGATTGGAATAAAACAGCTACACCCATTTTCAGCACTTTTGCTGCAGGTGGCGCATTTTCTCCCGGGCACAACAGCTTTTTTAAATCAAGGGATGGTACTGAAGATTGGATTCTCTATCATGCAAACAGCACAGCAGGACAAGGTTGTGGAAACAGCCGCTCTCCGCGTATGCAAAAATTTACCTGGAATATAGATGGTACTCCAAACTTCGGTAGCCCGGTAAGTATAAATGTAACTCTAAAAAAGCCTTCCGGGGAATGATGGTATTTTATCTAAGTAATGCGAAAAAATCTTGGCTGCTGCTGCATATTCGCCGGGTTTTACAATACTGTTGCCTTCATTTGCACTGTCAGCGTAAATATCTTTTAAAGGAAATTCCCGCTTAGATTATAACGTATTTCAACGGATAAAGCTATATCTTTGAGAGAGGCCGGCAAAATTTAAAACAAAATCAAAAGAAATTCCGGTAGATTCCAATATCATGAAGCACTTAACAGCAATCACAGATCCGGTATTTATAAAACCAAAAAAATATTCCTCTCTTGATCAATTCTTTTTAAAATGGATCCGTGATGAGCGGGACTTGCCTTTTATTTATCTTACCCTAAAAATATCCTTTACATTGATTCCACTTGGCATATTGTTATACATGCCTTTTATACAAGGATGGGTTTGGTGGCTTGTTGCAATCGCATATGCTTATTTAAACAACTTCGTCTTCAAAGGACCATTTGGCCTGATGCTGCATTGTACCAGTCACCGCGCTTTTTTCAATAAAAAGCATCAGTTTATGAATTACTATTTACCATGGGTAATAGCGCCCTTTTTTGGGCATTCTCCGGAAACTTATTTTACACACCACATTGGCATGCACCACGTGGAAAACAACCTGGAAGATGATGAAAGCAGTACGATGCCTTTTCAAAGAGATTCTTTAAAAGATTTTTTAAAATATTTCGGTTCTTTTTTATTCAGGGGAGTATATGACCTGGCCGCTTATTTTTTGAGAAAAAAAAGAAACAGATTGATGTATCGGTCAGTTCGGGGAGAGTTACTGTTCATAGGATTCTGCATTGCGTTATCTTTTATTAGTTATAAAGCGACACTTTGGGTGTTTATCATTCCATTTTTCATTTACCGGCTTGTTGCCATGATGGGCAACTGGGCGCAGCATTCCTTTATTGATGCCGACGATCCTGGTAATGAATATAAGAGCAGTATTACCTGTATCAATACAAAATACAATCTTAAATGCTGGAATGACGGATATCATATCAGCCATCATGAAAAACAGAGCATGCACTGGACAGAGCATCCTGTTTATTTTCAAAAAACCTTAAATAAATATGTAACCAACAAAGCAATTGTGTTTGATGGCATTCATTTTTTACATGTTTTTATCTGGCTTATGAGAAAGCGATATGATCTGCTTGCGAAGAATTACGTAACGCTGGATGACCGCTACAATTCAGATGAAGAAGTAGTATCATTCCTTAAATCAAGGACTGAAAAAATACCGTTTTCACATTGACGGACCGTATTGACACTCTATATATTACATGCGTACCCTTTATCGACTTGCTTTTACAGCAAATCAATAAATAACACCGTTTCTTATTTCCTCATTTATCTTTTTATAAACGCCAGCTCTTACCTTAATTGATATTTTTCTACTTTTGAAGCTTCAATTTTTCATCATCTTTATTTTCGTTTGTACACGACCGTTATGATGTAAGCTGTTTTAAAAACTGATTAGTAGCATTCTATTCAAAGGCGTTCCTGCAGGTGCTTTTTTTTTCAAAATTCTTCTGCACCATCTTTTTGTAAAAATCTTTTAATCTTCACATTTTCACATTAATTAATTAGCACATTAGCTAATTGCTAATCAACACATCTGCATTTCTCCGATAAATTTTGGGGCTTGTCCCGGTAATGCTTTTAAATAATTTATTAAAATTAGAAACGGTTTTATAGCCGCAATTGTATGCAATCTCAGAAATGGTCCAATCAGTATCCAATAAATATTTGCATGCAGCTGCAACCCGTACTTCATTCAGGTATTCAACAAAATTTTTTCCGGTTCTTTTTTTAAAAAGCCGACAGAAAGATTGCGGCGTAAGATTGGATATATTGGCAATGGTTCCAAGACTGATATTTTCTTTAAAATGATCCTGCACATATTTATAAACTGCAGACAAGCGATCGGTTTCAGCATGTTTTAGCTGCGCATGATATCCATCGCTGGTAATGAAACTAATATCTTTTGATAGAGAAAGCACGTGAAGAATTTCAAGCAGTCCAACCATCTTTTCAAAATCTTTTTTCTGTAGAAGACACTTAAATTTTTCTGCTACCATTTCTTTCGTTTCACCATGTATGCGCATTCCTTTTTCTGCATTTTGAAAAAATTCATTCATTCTAAATGCTTCTTTCATTTCATAAAAAGCAGGACTGAAAATATTTTTATTAAAATAAAAAACAATTGCTTTTGCTTTCAAGCCCGGAATTCCGTTATAAAAAATTTCGTCGTTCATCCAAAGATGCGGCAGGTTACTCCCAATAAAAACCATATCTCCCTGATCAAATGGCTCAATATTATCGCCAATAATTCTTTTGCCAAAACTTTCAAGAATGTAAACCAGCTCCATCTCCGGATGAAAATGAAAAGGCGCTTTAAAAAAAGCGTCATCTCTTTCAATCAGAGACAGAAAGCTGTTAATACGTGGACTTATTTCTGTCTGAAGAACTTTCATAACAATTTTTCGGACGATAAAGATAATATAATGCAAGAGAAAGATAATATTGCTATAGGTATATTCTTTTCAATAATTTAATTTACAGGAATGAAATATTGCCTGGCGCTCGATCTAAAAAATGATGAAAGTTTAATTGCTGACTACGAAAAACAGCACCAGGCCGTATGGCCTGAAGTGATTGATTCTATTAAGGATTCGGGGATTACCAATTTGGAAATTTACCGCGTTTTCAACCGACTTTTTATGATTATGGAAACGGATGAAAGTTTTTCTTTTGATAAAAAAAATGCAATGGATAGCGCGAATTCAAAAGTACAGGCTTGGGAAGATTTGATGTGGAAATACCAGCAGGCAATTCCACAGGCAAAGCCGGGAGAAAAATGGGTTTTAATGAATAAAATTTTTGAACTTTAATTTCCATAAAACTCAATCATGGCTTTATCAACCACTCCTGTTTCTGTTTCAACTTCCAAAAATATTCCTGCCCAAAATTATACCTTGCCACTTATTCTGGTTACGAGTTTATTTTTTCTTTGGGGCACGGCGTATGGCTTATTGGATGTTCTGAATAAACATTTCCAGGAAACATTAAATATCACGACCGCAAGATCAACGTTGCTGCAAGCTGCTTATTTCGGCGCCTATTTTTTAATCGCCTTACCGGCTGGCTTTTTCATGAATAAATTTGGGTACAAAAGAGGAATAATTCTTGGTTTACTGTTGTATGCTTTCGGGGCATTTTTATTTTATCCTGCTGCACAACGATCTGATTTTAATTTTTTTCTGATTGCTTTATTTATTTTGGCCTCAGGCCTTGGATGCCTGGAAACGGCCGCTAATCCTTATGTTACCGTTTTAGGAAAACCAGAATCGTCTGAGTTCCGTCTAAATCTTTCGCAATGTTTTAATGGCGTTGGTTCTTTTATTGGACCGATCATCGGTGCAAATTTATTTTTTGGAAAACAAAATTCCGGTAATCTTGATTCAGTAAAAATGGTGTATCTCATCATTGGCGCAATCGTTTTAATTATTGCCTTTTTATTTTTTCGAACCCACCTTCCGGAAATAAAAGAAAGCAAACTGGTTTCTGAAAAATCTTTGGATGTAAAACCTTTATTCAAACATAAAAATTTTACCGGAGCAATTGTTGCACAGTTTTTTTATGTGGCCGCACAAGTAGGTGTGGCGGCCTTATTCATCAATTATTGCACAGAGCCGGGAAAGGGCATCAACAACACAGAAGCCGCTTATCTATTAGGGATAGGAATGATTCTATTTACTGTGGGACGTTTTGTGGGCACCGGGTTAATGAAAATTATCGCACCAAATAAGCTCCTGACACTTTATGCAATTATCAACATCCTTTTATGCATCGTGGTTGTCTCAGGAAAAGGAATATTTTCGGTCTATTCTTTAATAGCGGTTTTCTTTTTTGAATCGATCATGTTTCCGACCATTTTCGCCCTTGGTGTTAAAGATTTGGGCCATCATACAAAGAAGGCTTCATCATTTATTATTATGTCCATCGTTGGCGGCGCTTTGGTGCCATTTATTATGGGAAAAATAACCGATAATTACTCGATCAATTACGCATATGTCGTACCGTTAGTATGCTTTATTGTTGTAGCTTGGTATGGATTGAGAGGGTATAAGATTGTTGAAGAATAAGAAATGTGAAATATGAATTAGAAATTGAGAATTAAAAATTTTGGATAAAAGTTGCTTTACTGCTACCAACATTTTAAAGCAAAATGATAAACTGGTTGAATGAAGAATAATTAAATAATAAAGTAATAAAAATGTTCTCTTTAAAAAATAAAAAAGCAGTGATAACCGGTGCCGGCAGTGGCATTGGCAAAGCGATAGCCATTCTATTTGCTAAACAAGGCGCGGAAGTTCACATTATTGAATTAACAGAAGAAAGTGCAAAATCAACGGTTGAAGAAATCAAGAAGAATGAGGGAAATGTATTTGCTTATTCTTGTAATGTAGCCAATCAAAAAGAAGTAATTCAAACATTTGAAGCGATAGGAACGCATGATATTTTGATAAACAATGCCGGCATTGCTCATATTGGCAGAGCAGATACAACTTCTGAAGAAGATTTTGATAGAATTGTAAATGTAAATGTGAAAGGCGTTTATAATTGTTTATTTGCTTCCATTCCGTTCATGAAAAAAAATGGTGGTGGCGCTATTGTTAATATGGCTTCTATTGCTGCATGGTCCGGGCTTGCAGACCGGTTTGCTTACTCAATGGCTAAAGGCGCGGTAGCTGCGATGACATTATCGGTTGCCAAAGATTATATCCATGAAAATATCCGTTGCAATTCCATTTCCCCCGCACGGGTTCATACACCTTTTGTAGATGGATTTTTGCAAAAAAACTATCCGGGAAATGAAAAAGAAATGTTTGAAAAATTATCTAAAACACAACCGATCGGAAGAATGGCTAGGCCGGAAGAAGTAGCTGCTTTGGCGTTATATCTATGCAGCGATGAAGCGTCATTTATTACCGGCACCGATTATCCGATTGATGGGGGATTTTTAAAACTTAATACTTAGAAAATGAAAATTAAAATTCTAATTATTTGTCTGTTTACTGCAATCGCAATTAATAACGGTCATGCACAAACGTATACTCCAACATCTGCCAATATTGAAGCCAGGAGCGGTTTTCAGGATGCAAAATTTGGCTTGTTTATTCATTGGGGCGTATTCAGTATACTTGGCGATGCCGAATGGGCTATGAATAATCAAAACATTCATGTAAAAGATTATACGCGCCTCGAACATTTTTTTTATCCGACAGAATTTGATGCACATGAGTGGGTGAGTATGGCAAAAAATGCCGGTATGAAATACATTACTTTAATCACCAGGCATCACGATGGTTTTAGTATGTGGGATACAAAATATTCTGATTTCAATATCATGAATACGCCTTATAAAAAAGATGTTGTAAAAATGATTGCAGATGAATGTCATAAACAAAACATGAAGCTTTTCTTATACTATTCTTTATTAGACTGGAGGCGCGATGATTACTCGTGGTGGACTGGCAGAACAGGCCAGGGAACAGGAAGAACTGTACATGGCAACTGGAATGATTACATAAAATTTATGGAAAACCAATTGACAGAATTACTCACAAATTATGGAGAAATAGCAGGAATCTGGTTTGATGGTTATTGGGACCAGACGGCGCCTGAAGGAGCGAAAGACCGCACACCGAAAGTAGATTGGCATTTACCTGAAATTTATGCACTCATTCATAAACTTCAACCTCAGTGCCTTATTGGAAATAATCATCACCTTACTCCTTTTCCGGGCGAAGATTTCCAGATGTTCGAAAGAGATCTTCCCGGGGAAAATAAATCGGGATTGAGTTTTCAAAAAGCATCAAACAAATTGCCTTTGGAAACATGTGAAACGATGAATGGCTCGTGGGGATTTGACATCAAAGATGACAATTACAAATCGGTAAATCAATTGATTCATTACATTGTAAACGCTGCAGGCCGGAATGCAAATTTCTTATTGAATGTAGGCCCGATGCCCAATGGAAAAATTCAAAATGAATTTGTTGATACTTTAAAAGAAGTAGGAAAATGGATGCAGCAATATGGCGAAAGTATTTACGGAACAAGAGGAAATGTAATGCCACCGCAGAATTGGGGCGTTGTTACTGCAAAAAATAAAGCGGTATATGTTCATGTTTTAAAAGATTCAAGTCAGCCTATTCTTATAACCGGAATTCAAGGTAAAGTAAAAAGTTGCCAATTGATGGGAACAGATAAAAAAGTAAAATACAAACAGGATAAGAACGTTTTAACGCTAAATCTTGATGGAATTAAATTGAATGATGTGGATACAATTATTGAAATTGAGACGAAGTAGAGAACTGCAATTGGTATACTTCTAATGGGCCTTTTGACAAGAACCAAATTACATGATCACCTTATTTATTACTGCACTATAGGCAAATTTCATTTCTAAAACTACTACAATTTATCCGCTTGATTTTTCCCAAAAGCCAAAGCAATCATTATCAATGCGAATACCATAAACACGATGCCGCACCACCGATTCACTGCTGCATGCATAACTGTTGGATTTGTAAAGCTATAGAGCAATAATAAAATTCCTACTGCAAGAAAAAAAATACCTATTACAAAACGGAGGTCAAAAAATTTATTCATCATCTTTATTTTAATAGAAAAGAATATTAAAGAACAGTGTAATTAACAACATGATGATAGCAAGCCAAACCGGATTCCTGTACCATACCCGGTTTTTATCTCTTTGCCTTGGTGTAAGGCTGTAAACAAGACCAACCAATTGATTTTCAGGTTTCGGTTTTGTTACGAAACTAATTACTGCTGTTATAACAAAACAAATGACAAACGCAATCCAGGCAATGTTAAATGCCTGGCTTGTGCCGGAATAAAAAGTATGAAGATTTGCAATCCATCCGCCTTTTCCTTCTGCTGTCGAGAGCGAGTAAGTGAGCGCAGCCGCTCCTGTGCCGGATAACAAACCCCAGAAGGCGCCATTAGGCGTTGTTTTTTTCCAAAACATTCCCAGAAAAAATGTAGCAAATAAAGGAGCGTTCACAAAACTGAAAACCAATTGCAATAAATCCATGATACTATTGAATCCACGTGCCACATAAGCCGTAAGAATGGACAACAAAATTCCAACTACTGTAGTCGCTTTTCCTACATATAAGTAATGCTTTTCGCTCGCATTCTTTTTAATATGGGTTTGGTAAATATCAAAAGTAAAAACCGTATTAAAGGCAGTTACATTTCCGGCCATTCCGGACATAAAGGAAGCAATCAAGGCAGTAATTCCAACTCCCAAAATTCCGCTCGGATAAAGTTTTGATAACAACAAAGGAAGTACCATGTTATAATCCGTTTGTCCGTTTGTGTTTAAGGGAAGTTCAAAACCCGAAAACTCTTTTTGTAAAGCAAGTAATAAAATTCCCGGAACAATTACAATCAACGGCATGAAAATTTTAGGTAATGCAGCAATAATGGGCGTACGCCTTGCATCATTCAAATTGTGTGAAATCATAGCCCGTTGCACCACCAAAAAATCAGTACACCAATATCCAAATGCAAGCACAAAGCCTAAACCGAATATCAGGCTGAAAGCATCCGTTCCCATAGGATTTGTTGATGCGTGACTCATTCCTTTCCATAAATGCAGTTTCGCATTGTCTACATTTGCCAGAATCCCATCTATGCCCCCTACCTGGTGAAACCCGATATAAACCAAAGGCGCAATTCCCAAAACAATTAAAAAGAATTGAAGCACTTCATTGTAAACGGCACTGGTCAATCCACCTAAAAACGTATAAGCCAACACGATACCGGCTGCCAGCCAAATAGATACATTAAAATCCCATCCAAGAATCGTTTGCATCAACATGGCTAAGGCGTACAAAGAAATGCCGGAAGAAAAAATGGTCATTACTGCAAAAGTGAGTGCATTAAACGTTCTTGTCTTTTCATCGAAGCGTAATTTTAAAAATTCCGGTACACTGCGAGCTTTACTTCCATAATAAAACGGCATCATAAAAACACCTAAAAACAACATGGCTAAAACCGCACCCATCCAGTAAAAATGCGCTGTGTAAAGTCCATATTTGGCACCATTTGCCGCCATTCCCAATACTTCCTGCGCTCCGAGGTTTGCAGAAATAAATGCAAGGCTCGTAATCCACAACGGAATGTTGCGCGTGCTCATCAGGAAATCATTGCCGGTTTTTATTCTCTTTTTTAATAAAAAACCAATGCCGATTACAAACAAAAAATACAGGCCAATGATTCCGTAATCTACAAGATGTAAGTGCATATAAGGTGAGTGGTTTTTTAGTTGTTTAAAGAAGCAAATTCAACTGGTTCTAAAATTTTCTTTCGTGTATGGCCCATCCCATCGTTATATCTGATAAATGGTTATGCAATATATTTAAACAGATTGAAAGCTAAATAAAAACACACATTTTTATTTGTATTTATTCAAGGAAGATTTTCAAAAACAGGTAATTAATCGCCAAGGGCCTGAATAGGAATTTGGGTTATTTATTCGTTTACTGGTACTTGCTCATTTCTAGTTACGTCTTGCGACTTGTGTCTTGCGGCTCATCACTTTCTACTTGCTATTTTCCCATATTTTCCAGCTTTCTTCAGCCTGGATCATCAGCATTTTATCACCGTTTTCAATAAAAGCTCCATGCTTTTCTGCAAGAGAAAGAAATAAAGTTTTTGCGGGGTTATAAATCAGATCGAAAAAATAATGCTTATCTGTAATGAACTCATAAGGTAGCGGAGGACATTCATTTACGTTTGGAAAAGTACCGACAGGAGTAGTATTGATTACAATTTGAAAATCCTTCATCGTTTCTTCCGAAATATCTTCATAAGAAATGATCGAATCAGACAGGTTTTTTGTGCGGCTAACTTTTACAAAATCAATATTTAATTTTTTCAAAATAAAAGCTACCGCATTAGAAGCGCCGCCGGTTCCAAGTATCAATGCTTTTTGCTGAAATGGTTTTAAGAAAGGAGTAAATGTTTTTTTAAAACCAATAATATCGGTATTGTAACCAGTCCATTTCCCACCAGATATTTTTATACAGTTGCATGCTTTAATCTCCATGCATTCTTCTGAAGCATCATCCAGGAAAGGAATAATTTCTGTTTTATATGGAATGGTTACATTTAATCCCTTTAACTCAGGATTAGTTTTTAATTCAGGAATTGCGGCAGCAAGATCTTTTATTTCAAAATTCATGTATTGTGAATCTGTGAGATTTTCACTTCTGAATTTTTCAGAAAAATATCTTTTTGAAAAAGAATGATGAAGTGTTTTACCAATCAAACCATAAATATTCATTATGCACTTTCTTTGTCAAGATAGAGATGGAACGTATCGCCACGAAGACCGATACGCATGGCTTCCAAAGGAATAATTTCTGAAGGCGCAATATTTCCAAGATTTGCATTACAACCAACCAGCTCGAGGAAATAAAGTTGCTGTGCTTTTTGCGGTGCTTCCCAAAGAATTTTTTCTCCGGGAATTTGTGTCAGTATTTCCTGTACCAGACCTTCTCTTACTTCTCCTGTGCCACGATAGATCCCGACATTACCGGCTTCACGTGCTTCTGCAATCACATAAGACGACCCGGCTTCCAGTTCGGCCTTCATTTGTTCTATCCATTTGTAGGGCGGAATAATATGTGTTGCATCTTTACTTCCTACTTCACTTAAAACCGTTCCATATTTGGTAAGCTTTTCTATATATCCGCATTTTTCTGTGTGAGGAATCGTGATAGAACCGTCGCTCACTTCCATGTAAGTAACGCCGAAATCTTTACAAAGCTGTATGTAATCATTGAACTGATTTCTTATCAAAAAAGCTTCAAACAAAGTGCCGCCAAAATAAACCGGAATGTTGAACGACTGGTATAAATTGATCTTTTCGCGAAGGTTTGGTGTTACATAAGCAGTTCCAAAACCAAGTTTGACAATGTCAATGTGCGGATGTGCAACGCTTATTAGATTCCTCGCTTCTTCCAGGCTCAGGCCTTTATCCATAATCATCGTTACACCATACTTACGGGGCTTTTCAACCCTGTCAGGGATTTGATTCAGATTAAAATTCATACTAAATTATTGAGAATGCGCAAATATAGTTTGGCAGAAGCAAAGATGTAGAAAAAAATTTGAACATCATGTCAGCAACTGATAAGAATCATTTTTTTCTGCGACAATGAAAGGCTTTTATTTCTTTTTCTTCAACGCTTTTTTATAATTGCTGATGATATCGGAAACGGCGGGATGCTGCAATAATGAAGGATTTAATTCGATAAATTGTTTTAATAAGGCCGGTGCGGTCTGCATGGCCAAATGGAGTTGTAATAATGCTTCTTTTGATTTTCCCATTTCAAAAAGCACCGCTGACTTGTAAAAAATAAATAACGGTTTGTCGTCCGTGTTTTTTTGGGCATTATAGATTTGTTCCAGCGCTTCTTCAAAATATTCAGCATCATAAAGACACTTGATCAGTTCTTTCCATCCTTTCACGTTTTTGGGGCGCGCTTTTATAAAGTGAGTAAAATGAATCACGGCATCTTTGATCCTTCCCAATTGAATATAACAAAGGGCGACGGCATAATGGTAATCCGGTTGCGTCCGGTTAATACTCAACGCATTTTCAAGATTTTTAACCGCACTTTCCCAATATCCTTCTTCCATATAAGTTCCCGCAATTTTATAATACAAACGGCTCTCCGCAGAATTCAAATGAGCTGCTTTGCGGTAATTGAATCTTGCCTGTGCAGGGCTTTTCAATTTTTCAAAACAGTATCCGATTGCCTCATATATCACCTCTTCAGGCATAGAAAGCTCGAGCACTTTTTGAAGTGCTTCTATTGCATCACGATATTTTTTCATTCTTAAATATGCATCGCCCAGGTTGCGATAAGCATAATCAAACTTTTCATCTATCGCGATCGCATACTGATATGCATCAATTGCTTTTTCATACAACTTTAATCCCTGGTAAGCCGTGCCGAGGTTGAACCATGCCAAATGAGAATAAGGATGTTCGTCAATAATGTCCTGGTGGATTTTGATGCTCTCTTCATTTTTACCGGTATAATCTGCCCAAAAACAAATTTTATAAAGCGCTTCCTCATTGGTCGGATCCTGTTCTAACACCAAACGCAGGCAATTAAAAACCTTTTCAAAATCCTCATAGTCGTCATATACATCCGCCAGCTCAAAAAGCAACTCAATCTTTTCTTCTCCATCAAAAACCACAATCCCTTCTTCGAGTAAAGCCGCCGCTTTTTCCTGGTAATCCAAAGCGAGGTAAGCATCAGTTTTTAAAATATAAAGATTGATATCATTACTATCCAACACTTCTGCTTTTCCAAGGATGGACAAACCTTCATGATAATGTTGGGTGGCAATAAGAATATCAGCCTTTCTTATATAAAGTGTCGAAGAATATGGGTATTGTTCTATGGCAAAATTTGACGCTTCAAGTGCCGCTGAAAGATTGTCGTTTTCATCAAAATAATCGATCAGCCGGTGAAATGATTCTTCTTCAATAAAATTGAACTTCCTGCCCGATTTAAAATTATTATACTGACGCAATAGCTCATTCATCTCCTCCCTTTCCTGCCTGTAGTGGTTATCTTTCATAATCGTTGAACTTATAGCACCAAAGTACTGATTATTTTAAAACAAAACCTCTTTTGTTGCTTTTTTCTTGCATTTGGAAAAAAATGTGATGAATGGCTATAATTTATCACAATAAATTCTTAATTTTGCGTTTATAAGTTAATAAAGTTTTCACAAATGACAAAATATTCCAAATTAGTAACGGTACTATTGCTTGTTTGCGGAGTATGTGTTTTCGCTTTCGCAGACAGGGGCGGTTTTGTGAAAAAGAACAAAACCCAGCTCAATATAAAGACAAACGGCAATTTAAAAAATTCTATTCCTTTCAATTTAAAGTCCGGACTTACTTACAGAGGTAGTTTCCTTACAGACCAGGAGCAGATTGGAAACTCTTTGGTAAGTGAGGCTTATATTTCATATAAAAAAGGAAATACAGTTTATATTTTACCTTACAAACAAAAAATATTAATTCCCGAATATAGCCAGAAAGATGGTTATAAGTTAATCATACGCGGAAGGAAATAATCATTGTTTCATAAAAGTGTTTTTATAGGAAAACCTGCAGAAATGCAGGTTTTTTAATGTCAAGCCTTTCGATTTTTCAGCCACAAATTCGAAGGTTCCTTAGGAACATGATAGGTGTTGCTAAGTTGCCATCATTAACAAAAGAAATGTGGACATTTATTGCTTCGCTGCAAGCTGCAAATAGATTCCCTGAATTGCAATAGAAGGAGAAATAAGTCGAATTTCTATTTTTTTTGGAATATAATTTATAAGGTCGAATAAAGGCTCAGTTATTTAGTCTTTGTTTCTTCATAAGTCATGACGCGGTAACCGGAGCTAGGAATTTCGAATTTAGAAGCAGGCACGGGATTATAATTAATAGATGCAAGGGTAAATTTAAATTTCATTTTTCCGTTTTCCATTTCGTATTGAACAGGTAATCCGGGCAAGGTTTTAAACTGAGCATCATAAGATTTATTCGCCACATTTACATCGGTAGTGTAATAAACGGTAAAGCTGGTTCCGTTTTGCAATTTAGCGATTGCCTTTTTACAATTAAAGCCGGCAATGGTCGCAGTTTCATTCGTGTTGTCAAAAACAATTCCTTGATATTTTTTATTATTCTGCTCCCAGTTTTGCGGAGTCATTGTAATCATTAATTTTTGTCCGCTGTAATCTTTAAGAATCACACCTTTGCCCGTGGCTGCGTCATAAATGGTCGCTTCACGTCCAAGACTACTCACCAGTTCTGTCCTGCTTTCATTTCCTTTCAGAGAGATAGTAGTTGTAGCGCCATCAAGCATATCGGCCATTTTCGGTTCTCCGCTTCCGGTTTCTACAGACATGCTGTACACCAGCGTTCCTTCTGACAACGTTTTTTGTGCCGTCGACGAAAATGAAAGAAAAGCAAAAGAAAGAAGAAATACAATTGAATAAGATTTCATAATATGTTTATCATTTAAAGATAATTCAATGATGTAGATAACATTATGCTTCCAAAGGTTGCAAATAAAAAAACTATCTTTTCTTTTTCAAAGCATCACTTTTCTCCTTCATGGTTTTGAGTTTGGTGTTCGATTCCTGCATCGCGGTTATTCGTTCCTGCCACTTGCTTTGCGCAGCCGGTTTCTTCTTATTTTCCTGCAGTTTGGCCATTATCTTATCGTGGTCAATTATATATTTCTGAATTACAAGCTGGATGAGCAACGTAATCGTATTGGAAACCGTATAATACCACGTAAGAGCAGCCGGCATTCTATTGAAAACACCGATTAAAATAACCGGAAAAATGAAAGGGAGGTATTTCATCACCGGATTGCTATTGTCCTGCATATTACTCATTCCATAAACAGAAATGAGCATGCTGGTAATGGCGGCAGTAATCGTAAATAAACTTACGTGATCGCCATAAAAAGGAATATTGAATGGAAGATGATAAATCGAATCATACGTAGATAAATCTTTGGCCCACAGAAAGCTTTGGTGTCGCAAGGCAATATTCGAATTAAAGAAATCGTACAACGCAAAAAATATCGGTACCTGGAATAAAGCGGGAATACAGCCGCCAAGGGGATTTACGCCGGCACTTTTGTAAAGCTTCATTTGTTCCATTCCAAAAGCCTGTTTGTCATCCTTAAATTTAGTTTTAAGAACTTCCAGTTCCGGTTTTAATAATTTCATTTTCGCTCCGCTCAGATAACTCTGATAAGTGAGCGGCGAAATGAGCAAGCGGATGATAATTGTAAGAAGCGCAATTACCAAACCATAACTGGCGATTTTACTTGAAAGAAAATTAAAAACCGGCATGATAAACCCACGGTTGATATATTTTACAAATGCAAGAATACCACTCCCCAAAGGAACCATATTGTACATTTGATTGCCGTAAGATTTCAAAATTTTATAATCGCTGGGGCCATAAAAAAGTTCTAAAGGAACAACCGCATCATTTCCTGCAGGTACGTTTAATTTTAAATTAGCTGTGGCTTTTGCTATAATGTGTAAACTGGTATCATTCGGACTTTGCCAGGTAACTTCCCCTGAAGAAAATTTATTTTTAGCAACAATGGCAGCTGCAAAAAATTGTTGATTCAAAGCAAGCCAATCTACGGGACGCACAAACTTTTTATCGTCATCTTTTCCTTTTACCACATGCTCAAAATCATAATCGCCGTTTTCTACGAATGAAATATGCGATTGCTGCGTTTCCCATTCTATATCCTTCTCCATTTTCGTTGCCTTTGCCTGCCATAAAAGATTGAGTGTATTTTGAGTCAGCAGTTTGTTTGCACCATTGAGTTTAATATTAAAGGCAATCATATAATCATCCGGCTTGATGACATATTGGTGTTCGATAGATTCGCCATTATTTGTCTGCAACGTAAAACCAATCACCTTGCTGCCATCGCTTTCGGTTTGCACCGGCAATGGCGTAAAAAGAAGGTCAGACGTTTGAGCAGTTTGATTATTACCGGTATTGATTGCGTAAGAAATATTATTAAAACTTCCGTCCTGCAGAATCAATGGCTTGCCATCAAAAGTTTTAAAATCTTTCAGGTCGATTTTTTGCGGCTGGCCGCCTTTATTAGAAAAAGTAATTTTAAATACTTTATTTTCAACGGTAACCAATTGCTCTTTTCCTGTACTATCCTGTTTTAAACCTGCAAGCGAAGAATCTTTCTTTACAGCTAAAGAATCAGCTGCTGACTGCATTTTTAGTGTGGTGTCTACTTTTGGTTTGAGTTTATTCAGAGAATCCTGGATATGCTGTCTTTCTCTTTCTGCTGTCAATTGCCCTTGTTTTGAATAATAAAAATATCCAAAAAACAAAACAGCCAACAGCGCAAAACCAATAATCGAATTCCTATCCATACCTATATTTAAAAATTAGGGTGCAAATGTACACAAAACTTATAGTTTAGCAGGGTTCAAATTACCTTGAAATAAAATAAAATCAAGGCTTTTAACATCCTGAAAGAAAATGCGAAAGCGTACGATTCCTATTTGCATTAAGGTCTTGAATTTTTCTACTGCTAGTAAAGGATTTCAATTGAGGAATAGAATTTGAGAGAAATGATTTCGATCATATAATATTTATTTTGATTAACTATTCCGTCTTTAGAAAATGAAGCGACTGGTTATTTAGTAATTTAGAGAAAAAGTTTAAACATGGCAGATACAGTTAAAAAGGTAGTGATTGTTGGTGGTGGTTTTGCAGGTGTCAATATTGTAAAACACCTTTGGAAAGATAAAAGGTTTCGGGTAACGATGGTGGACCAGGACAATTATCATTTTTTTCCACCGTTGCTTTACCAGGTGGCAACGGCTTTTATTGAGCCTTCAAATATCAGTTATCCATTCCGCAGGATGTTCACAGAAAAAAATAACGTACGTTTTCATTACGGAATGCTTTTGAAAGTGGACCCGGAGAAAAATACCATTGAAACTACTACCGGTTCGCTCGATTATGATTATCTGGTGCTTGCTATCGGTACAGAAACCAATTATTTCGGGATGGAAAATGTAAAGCAACATTCTTTGGCGATGAAATCAGTAGATGATGCGATTAACCTTCGCAATCATTTGCTGCTGAATATGGAAAATGCGGTAATATCAAATAATGATGCAGAAAGAGAAAAATTATTAACAATTGTGATCGCGGGGGGCGGACCCTCCGGAGTTGAAATTGCAGGAATGCTTGCGGAGATGGGACAAACGATTGTTGCAAAAGAATATCCTGAAATTAAACGCGGCAATTCCCGGATTCACCTGGTTGATGCTTCACCACATCTCCTCGGTTCGATGAGCAAAAAAGCGCAGGATGCAGCTTATAAGGTTTTGAGTGAATTAGGCGTGCAAATAAAATTAAATAAAACCGTAAAAGATTATAAAGATGGAAACGTGATCATGGCAGATGGAGAAATAATTGCTACCAATTGTTTGATATGGACTTCAGGCGTTGTAGCGCGCCAGGTACCTGGTATTTTACCTGAGCAGATTGGACGAGGCCGAAGGATTTTAGTCGATGAATTTAATAAAGTAAAAGATTCAAAAAATATTTATGCAATCGGTGATATATGTTTGCAAACCACTGATAAAAATTATCCGAACGGTCATCCTCAGCTGGCACAGGTTGCCATTCAACAGGGCCACCTTTTGGGAGAAAACTTTCGAAAAATGGAATCTGGCGAAAAGCTGAAACCATTTTCTTATAATAATAAAGGCAGCATGGCAATCATTTCCAAATATGAAGCGGTGGCCGATTTGCCCAAGGTTTCTTTCACCGGATTTTTTGCGTGGCTCGTCTGGCTTTTTGTTCATATTATTCCATTGGTTGGATTCAGAAATAAAGTGAAATTAGCCTTCAGTTGGTTCTGGTCTTTTATTACGAATAATCCAACATTGAGATTGATCATCCGTCCAAAAAAACAAGCAGATTGTAATTAAGAAAAGAAAAATATTAAAATGAAAGCAGCAATTATAAATGAATTTGGTAATGCAGATGTATTGCAAATTACCGAAGTGGATAAACCGGAAGTTAATGAAGAACAGGTTTTAATTAAAGTAAAAGCAATCGGTATTAACCCTGTCGACACCAAAGTAAGAGCAGGAACCAGCGGCATTTCAAAACAAATTAAACTACCGGTTATTTTGGGATGGGATGTAAGTGGTATTGTTGAAAATGTCGGCAAAAATGTTACGCAATTCAAAACCGGCGATCACGTTTTTGGATGTGTTGGCTTTCCACGTTTGGGAAATGCTTATGCAGAATTTACGCTTGCCGATCCGAAGTTACTTGCGATAAAACCAGATAATATTTCGTTTGAAGAAGCGGCAGCAATTCCAATTGCCGGTTTAACCGCTTATCAGGCCATTAATGAAGAATTAAAAGTATCATCAGGAGAAAAAATACTGATCCAGGCGGCGGCCGGTGGAGTTGGTCATATGGCGGTTCAGTTTGCAAAAATGAATGGCGCATATGTGATCGGAACTGCATCAGAGAAAAATGAAAAGTTTTTAAAATCACTGGAAGTTGATCAGTTTATTGATTACAAAAAAGAAAGGTTTGAAAATATCGTTCATGATTTGGATTGTGCTTTAGATGCAATGGGAGGCGAGGTTTTGTATAGAACGATTTCCTGTGTAAAACAGGGTGGCATTGTGGTTTGCCTTCCCTCTTCCACCAAAAATGATCCAAAAGCAATAGAACTTGCAAATGAACGAAATATCAAATTAAGCTGGCCAATGATGCGGGCAGATGGAGAAGAAATGCGAATCATTGCCAGTCTTTTACAGGAAAAAAAATTGAAAGTTTTTGTTGATAAAATTTTCACATTAGACCAAATAGCCTGGGCGCATAAAGCAGTGGAAACGCATCAAACTAAAGGAAAAGTAGTTGTAAAAGTGGATTAGAAATTTACCTGGCTTCAGCAAAGCAAGGAATAATGCAAATTTCAATTTTTTGAAGCAGCATTATTTTCAATTCATGTGAACAACGTTTGCTTTTTTGCCTTGTATTAACAGGATCAATGAAACAATTCCGACTAATGAAAAAAGCGCTCCAAAAATAAAAACCGAAGAGTGGCTTACTTTGTCCCAAAGCTGCCCCGCCACTATACTGGCAACGAGTCCGGTTAACCCGATAGTAGTCGAATACCAACCGATGCCGCTAGCTCTTAAATGCGATGGTACGAAGTCGGCTGCCATCGCTTTTCCGACCGCTCTGAAAATGCCCTGGTATAATCCATACAAACAAAATAAAGAGCCGATAAGCCATAGATTTTTGGTGAAAGCAAAGCCGCTATAAGCGATTAAAAAAATCAGGAATGAGATAAGTAAAATATTTTTTCTTCCATATTTATCTGATAAATGACCGGCAGGATAGGAAATTGCGGCTGCCAGCAAATTGAAAACCGCATAAATAAGAATGGTATTTTCGAATGAAACACCGAGGTCTTTTGTCTGCAGAATTAAGAACGCGTTACTTGAATTGCCGATTCCAAATAAAGCTGTTACCAACAAATATTTTCTGTATTGTGTCGGAAATTGTTTAAGGCCTACATCTATTTTTATTTTTGACTTTACGTTAGTCTTCTTTTCTTTTACCAATAAAATCATTATTACTGATAAAACTCCCGGTATGAATGCCAGGAAAAAAACAGAACGGATATTAAATTGCCAGGAAAAAAGAAGGACTACAGCAATGAGAGGACCGATAAAAGCGCCAAGATTATCTCCTACCCCTTCTAATCCAAAAGCTTTTCCCCGGTTTTTTTCATCAGCGGAGGCCGCAATTAATGCATCACGTGGCGCTGCCCGTGTTCCCGCACCAAACCTGTCCAGGAAACGGGCACCAAAAACCAAAGGCCATGATATTGCCAATCCCATAAAGGGTTTGGAAATTGCGGAAAGTACATATCCAAATACAGCAATTCCTTTTCGCCTCTGCAATTTATCTGACAGACTGCCCGAAAATCCCTGGATCACATTCTGAATGGTTCCGGCAACTCCTTCGATCAGTCCAATAATGCTTCCGCTTACTTTCAAGGTTTGGGTTAAAAAGATCGGAAGAATTGGATAAAGCATTTCCGAAGAAATATCTGAAAAAAGGCTGGTGAATGCCAACAAAAAAGTATTTTTTGTCAGGCCTGAAAAAAAGCTTTTTTTCTTTACCGGTTCCATGTTTTAATTCCGTAGATTAAAATTTTTATTGCCTCTTGCCTTCTGTTGAATTGTGTAGTCAATTGATTTTTTCCCGCCACCGTAAATAATTAGATAAATCAGCAACAGGGTCATAGCAAAATCTGTGCGGTAATCATGTGCCATAAACCAGAAGCCTTTTTCAATCAATTCCGGATATTTGGTAGTAAAAAACGAAACGATCATAATGATCAAAAGTGGAATCGCAGCTAATCGTGTGAACAAGCCAATTAATATTAAAATTCCACAAACAATTTCAAATGTCCCGGTGAAATAAGCCCAGAATCCGGGGTTGCTAAAACCGATTTTTGCAAATCTGCCAGTGCCAAGTGTTTCAGGAAATAAATATTTTTGCAATCCTTCCGAAAGGAAAATTAATCCTACAGCAAGGCGACAAAGAAGTGCAGGAACATTACCCGTTTTATTGAGATGTACCATACGGCTGGAATGAATCTGATAAATATACGATAAAGTATCAATCGGAACCTACGGATCCTTGTCGATCAGGGCCAGTAGACAAACAAATACGGCGAAAAGATTGACGACATGAATCAAATTTTATCTCTTTTCCAAAATAAATCCTTACTTTTGCAACCCTTTCAGAATTTTGTGTTTTGGCTGAAGCGGATTTTCTCTAAAAACATATTGCCCACATGGCTCCATAAGTTCCCGTCTGTTCGGGACGCCGGCGAGGGTGTAAAAGTAAAATATTATAATAATGCCAAAGGTTAAAACCAACTCAAGCGCAAAGAAGCGCTTCAAAGTAACCGGAACCGGTGAAATCACTTTTCAAAAAGCCTACAAACGTCACATTCTTACAAAAAAAACCACCAAACGCAAACGTGCTTTGCGCAAGAAAGGTTGTGTAAGTGATGCCAACAGACCATTTGTAATGAGATTACTTCGTATGAAATAATCGCTTCCTATCAACAATTTTCAAAAAAAATAAAAATATTAAAATATGCCACGTTCATCAAATGCAGTAGCATCAAGGGCAAGAAGGAAACGAGTTCTTAAAGCCGCTAAAGGTTATTACGGAAAAAGAAAAAACGTTTATACCGTTGCTAAAAACGTAATGGAAAAAGGGTTAACATATAGCTATGTTGGCCGCAAATTAAAAAAACGCGAATACCGTGCTTTGTGGATTGCACGTATTAACGCAGCTGTAAGAGAAGAAGGATTGACGTACAGCCAGTTCATTCATAAATTAAATGAAAAAAATATTGGCCTTAACAGGAAAATTCTTGCTGATATGGCCATGAACGAACCTGAAAGCTTTAAAAACCTGATTTTGTCAGTAAAATAATTCTTTCAAAATTTCTTTAAAACCGTCCGAAAAAATCGCGACGGTTTTTTTATGCCTGTTCCTTAATTATCCATTCTTAATTCATCCTTGGCATACTCCATGCAATTCACTATTATATTCTCCATTCTATTACATTTGTAAATATTTTTAAAGCCTTAAAAATTTTGAATGAATAACACTTATAGTGATCTTGTAGATCAAACATTTAATTTTCCGCAGGAAGGTTATGATCTGAAAGATGGTTATCTCCAATACAATGATGTAGATGTAAAAGCGCTGATAGATAAATATGGAACGCCGCTCAAGTTCACTTATTTGCCAAAAATAGGCATGCAAATAAATAAGGCTAAAAAAATGTTTGAGCATGCCTTTAAAAAGCATAAGTATGAAGGAAAATACAATTATTGCTATTGTACCAAAAGCTCCCATTTTTCTTTCATCGTTGAGGAAGCATTGAAACATGACATTCATCTTGAAACATCCTATGCATACGATATCGAGATCATTCTGAAATTATTTGAAAGAAAAAAGATCACCAAGGAAACATTCATCATTTGTAATGGCTTTAAACAAAAAACTTACACGAGCAGAATCGCACGACTGCTCAATTCGGGTTTTAAAAATGCCATTCCTGTATTAGATAATAAAGAAGAACTGAAAGCCTATCGAAAATCAGTAAAAGTGCCTTTTAATATTGGCATTCGGGTGGCAGCGGAGGAAGAACCAACATTTCCTTTTTACACTTCGCGTTTGGGAATCCGGGCAAAAGACATTCTGGAATTTTATGTAGATGAAATTGAAGGATTTGAAAATAAGTTTCAATTAAAAATGCTTCATATTTTTTTGAATAAAGGAATAAAGGATGACATTTATTATTGGAGCGAGCTGAATAAAGTAATCAATCTTTATTGCCAGCTCAGAAAAATTTGCCCGGAATTAGATTCAATAAATATTGGCGGTGGGTTTCCCATAAAACATTCTTTGGGCTTTGATTATGATTACCAGTTCATGATCAACGAAATCGTCAGAAACATCAAAGTTGCATGCAAAAAAAGCAAGGTACCGATGCCAAATATTTTTACAGAATTTGGAAGTTATACGGTTGGTGAAAGCATGGCGCATATTTACAGTGTGATTGGTGAAAAAATGCAAAACGACCGCGAAACCTGGTATATGATTGATTCATCTTTCATCACCACTTTGCCTGATACATGGGGCATTGGTGAAAAGTTCCTGATGCTTCCTGTAAATAAATGGGACAATGAATATCAGCGGGTAACGCTCGGCGGCATCACCTGCGATAGTCATGATTATTACGATTCAGAGGAACACATCAATGAAGTCTTTTTACCGAAAATCGGAACCGGCGAACCACTTTACGTGGGCTTTTTTCATACGGGCGCTTACCAGGATCAAATAAGTGGTTATGGCGGGATAAAACATTGCCTGATACCTTCTCCAAAATACATTGTACTTGATTATGATAAGAATGGCAAGCTGGTAGATTGGGAATATGCCAAAGAACAAAGCGCGGCAAGTATGTTGAAGATTTTGGGTTATAAATAAAATAGAAAATCGACTTATTTCTTTTTTTACTGGTGAAGTAACTTTGCACAACAAAAAACAGCATTATGAAATTAATACGCTTCGGAAAGCCTGGAAATGAAAGACCTGGAGTAATCATTCAGGATAAAAGATACGATGTGTCATCATTTATAAAAGATTATGACGAAGATTTTTTTGCAAATGATGGTGTAAATAATTTAAAAAAAATTATCGAAGAAAACAATTTCCCGGAAATAGATTCAAAAGAAAGATTAGGATGCCCGGTGTATAAGCCTTCCAAAATAATTTGTATTGGATTAAATTATGCAAAGCATGCCAAAGAAACAAACGCTGCTATTCCAAAAGAACCCATTTTATTCTTCAAATCTACAACAGCAATTTGCGGTCCTGATGACGATATTATCATTCCGAAAAATTCAGTAAAAACAGACTGGGAAGTAGAGTTGGCGGTAGTGATAGGAAAACGTGCCAGTTATGTAGATGGCGATGGGGCAATGGATTATGTAGCCGGATATTGTTTGCACAATGATGTAAGTGAAAGAGAATTTCAGATAGAGCGCGGCGGCCAGTGGGTAAAAGGAAAAAGTTGCGACACCTTTGCTCCACTTGGGCCGTGGTTGGCCACTAAAGACGAAATTGAAAATGTAGATAATTTACATTTATGGCTTACCGTTAATGGGAAAAAAATGCAGGATGGAAATACAGACGATTTGATATTCAATATTCCCCAGGTTGTTTCTTATATCAGCCAGTTTATGACTTTATTGCCTGGCGATATTATTTCTACCGGCACTCCGCATGGCGTTGCACTTGGAATGAATCCGCCGGTTTATTTAAAGGCCGGAGATGTAGTAGAATTGGGAATCGATGGGCTTGGAACACAAAAACAACTTGTAAAAAACTGGACCAAATAATTATCTAGCATGATAGACGCCCATGTTCATTTCTGGAAATACAATCCAATAAAAGATGCATGGATTACTGATGAAATGGGATTGCTGCAACGCAATTTTTTTCCACAAGATTTACAACCTGTTTTGCACGAAAATGGGGTAACAGGAATTATTGCAGTGCAAGCCGACCAAAGCGAAAATGAGACGGATTTTTTGTTGCAACTGGCAGATAAGAACCCTTTTATAAAAGGCATTGTTGGCTGGGTAGATCTGCAAAATAAGAATCTTGAAGATAAGTTGCTTTACTGGTCTGAATATCCTGTTGTAAAAGGCTTCAGACATATAGTACAGGCAGAGTCTGATGGTTTTTTAAGAAAAGAAGCTTTCGTGAATGGAATTAAACTTTTAAAAAGTTTTGATTTTACCTACGATATCCTCATTTATCCAAATCAGTTAAAAGAAGCGATTCAATTTGTAAATAAATTTTCCAATCAAAAATTTATCCTCGACCACTGTGCCAAACCTTGTATAAGAGATCAAAAAATCAATGAATGGAAAATTGAAATAAAGGAAATTGCTAAAAATGAAAATGTTTATTGCAAGGTTTCCGGATTAGTAACAGAAGCAAAATGGAACGAATGGAAAACCGAAGATTTATATCCTTACCTTGACGTAGTATTTGAATCTTTTGGTACAGACAGAATTTTATTTGGAAGCGATTGGCCGGTGATGTTGTTGAGTAGCACTTATAATAAATGGAAAAATTTACTGGAAAAATATATGTTGCAATTTTCTGATGAAGAAAAGCAAAAAGTATTTGATACAAATGCAATCAAATTTTATAATCTAAATTCCTAAACCATCTAAACACAAAAAATGAATCTTCATCTTGATAATAAAGTCATCATTGTAACGGGCGGCGCGAAAGGAATTGGGGAAGGAATTGTAAAAACACTGGCTGCAGAAAATGCGATACCGGTGATCGTCGGTAGAAATGAAAGCGACAATTTAAAAACGCTTGAAAGTATCAATAGCAAAGGGTTTCAGGTAGTAGCAGAATTAACAAAACCCGAAGAGTGTGAGAATGCAATAAAAAAGATTGTTGAAAAATATAACCGAATTGATGGTTTGGTAAATAATGCCGGGGTAAATGATGGAGTTGGTTTGGAACAAGGAAATTATGAAGGTTTTATTGCTTCACTGCATAAAAATTTAGTGCATTACTATTTAATGGCGCATCATGCTTTACCTTATTTAATAAAATCAAAGGGATCAATTGTAAACATTGGTTCTAAAACTGCAGAAACAGGGCAGGGAAATACTTCCGCCTATGCT
>JAICYZ010000373.1 GCA_025933935.1 Chitinophagaceae bacterium | reverse complement strand
TGATAAACAACATCAATTGGTACGCAATAATTTCTATGTTTTGTCAACACAAAAAGACAGTCTCGCGGAAAAGAAAAGTACCTGGTACATTACGCCACAATCACAGTATGCAGATCTGACTTTGTTGGAAAAATTGCCGAATGTAAAATTGCAAAAGAGTGAAACTGTTACGCAAAAAGGAGAGAACACGATCATCAACGTGAAACTAAAGAACTCATCACAGCATGTTGCATTCATGGTTTATATGGATTTGAAAAAAGGACAAACCAACGAATCAGTTGTTCCCGTTTTTTGGAAAGAAAATTATTTCACGCTTTTGCCGGGAGAAGAAAGAACGGTTTCTGTTTGGGTACATACAACTGATCTTGACGGAGAAAAAGGAAGAGTAGTTGTTGGGGGATGGAATGTGGAGTAGTTCAATGCTCATCAGACCTGTAAGGTTTTGAAAATCTTATAGGTGATAGTTCTTAAAGTGGTTCATAATTCATAAATTTTAATTGTAAAATGAAAACATTAAAAATTGCCGTAGCCCAATTTCAACCAAAAGATGGCGATAAGGATTACAATCTTTCAGTGATTGATAAACTAACGGCAAAAGCGAAAGAGGGTGGGGCAGAAGTGATCAGTTTTCATGAAATGTCTATAACCGCTTATACTTTCTTCAAAGATCTTACAAGGGATGAAGTAAAAAGCTATGCAGAAAAAGTTCCGGGAAAAAGTACGCAAAAATTAATTGAAATCGCTGCAAAGTACGACATCACTGTATTAGCCGGTTTGGTTGAAATTGATGAAGATAAGTTGTATAATACATACCTCTGTGTTGATAAGAAGGGCCTCAAAGCAAAATACAGAAAGATACATCCATTCATCAGCAAATATCTTTCTCCCGGAACTGAGTATGTTGTATTTGATATCAAAGATTGGAAATGCGGAATTTTAATTTGTTATGATAACAATGTGGTTGAAAATGTAAGGGCCACTTCTTTGCTCGGCGCTGAAATTATTTTTGCGCCACATGTAACGATGTGTACCCCTTCTTCTATGCCGGGAAGAGGTTTTGTAGATCATGCACTCTGGCAAAACAGGGAATTGGATCCGGTTCCGTTACGCATGGAATTTGACGGGCCAAAAGGAATGCAATGGCTGATGCGCTGGCTTCCGGCAAGAGCTTATGACAATGGCGTTTACTATGTTTTTACCAATCCAATCGGCTATGATGGTGATCAATTGAAAAACGGGAATTCATTGATCCTCGACCCTTACGGTGATGTGATGGTAGAAATCAAAAGCTTTAATGATGAAATTGCGATGGCAACTGTTACGGAAGATAAATTAAAACTTGCAGGCGGGTACCGCTATAAGAATGCGAGAAAACCTGAATTGTACAGAGATATATTAAGTGCCGATCATCAATCACAGACAAAGCCCGTTTGGATGGAAAAAGAAGAGGTTGTTTAAAAACCAAAACACTAACGATTATGAATACACTTTTTTAATTGAAAAGCTTTTTAGAAAAATAGAAAATTGAAATATTTGTTTATTTACTGTGATTTTCAAATCGTGCTTAAACATTCGTATTAAAATGAATTTCATTCCTCATTAAATCGTATAATTAAATTCAATGGCAACTACCGTCACTGCAAAGAGAAACTACTACATCGTTTTCCTGATCATGCTTACTTTTTTCGTGATCTCATTTCTTACAAACATCATCGGCGCTTTGATTCCTGATATAAAATCCGGCTTTCATCTCAGCCTTACGGAAGTGGCGATTTTACCATTTGCATTTTTTATTGCTTATGGTGTCATGTCCATTCCTTCCGGAATTATGAATGAAAAGTATAAAGAAAAAAAGATCATGGTGGCCGCTTTTGTGGTTTCCTTTGTGGGTTCGTTGCTGTTGGTTTTATTTCCTAATTATTCCAGTTATATTATCTCGTTATTTTTAATTGGTTGCGGCATGGCAATGCTGCAGGTGGTGATCAATCCTTTGCTGCGCACTTCCGGCGGTGAAGAGAATTATGCATTTAATTCTGTGTTGGCTCAATTGATTTTTGGAGCCGCTTCTTTTATTAGTCCACTTGTATATTCTTATTTAGTCGTGAACCTTGCCAATAAAGGCGAAATAGATCCGGTTCAACGGATCTTTACTTCTGTTGTTCCTCAAAGCCTTCCATGGATTTCATTGTATTGGGTATTCGCAGCGGTAAGTCTCATCATGTTCGTGGTTATTATGATATCGCGTTTTCCGAAAGTAATCCTTAGTAAAGACGAAAAAGCCGGCGCTTTAAAAGTGCATTTGGATCTTTTAAGAAATCCAACCGTTATTTTATTTTTTATCGCCATGTTTTGTTATGTAGGAACCGAACAAGGCACGGCCAACTGGATATCTCAATTCCTCTATGAATATCATCGTTATGATCCGCAAACCACAGGAGCGAGTGCTGTAGCGTATTTCTGGGGATTGATGACAGCAGGGGGCGTGCTTGGGTTATTTTTATTGAAGATCATGGACAGTGCGAAAGTGCTGATTGCCTTTACTATTTTAGCGATCATCACTTTGAGCATTGGACTGTTTACCGGCAACAATCGCGTTGCATTATATGCATTTCCAATCGTTGGTTTTTTTGCCTCAGTAATGTACCCGATTATTTTTTCACTCGCTTTAAATTCACTGGAAGAACATCACGGCGCCTTCTCAGGAATTTTGCTCACCGGTATTATTGGCGGCGCAGTAATCCCTTTGATCATCGGAGCAATTGGCGATCATTTTGGATTAAGAACTGGCATGTTCTTTTTGTATATTACGTTGGGTTATATTTTAAGCGTTGGCTTTTGGGCAAAGCCGATTATTAAAAATAAAACGATTCAGATGAAGAAGGCAGAAACAGTTTAGAAGGTTTAGTGGGTTTAGAAAGTTTAGTGACCAAAATGCTAAACTATCTAACAATCCCAAACCATCCATATCATTTTAAATCGTCAAACTTTATTGATAAATGAATGAAATAAAAATCATCGGTATCGATCTCGGCGGCACTCAACTTCGTGCAGGAGTTGTGTCAGAAGGCAGATTAGAAAATATTGTGTCTGTTCGCATTCCTTCAGAAGGTAGCGTAGATGAGGTTTTGCAGGTGA
>JAICYZ010000331.1 GCA_025933935.1 Chitinophagaceae bacterium | reverse complement strand
CTGTCCATCGGACGCAGCCCGGTAGTTTCTTTGTTTTGCATAAAAATATTTTTGAAGTTTATTAATATGCAGAATGTAAGCACTCTGGTTTTAAATATCAGGGTGCTTATTAAACTACCGTAGGTTTAGTACAACAGGGGTATTGCTGCAAGTGGGGCTGGACGTTGGAGCAATCGGCTTTAGTACCTATCAGCAGAGGTTTCGGCTGGACGAACAAAGCCAGGCAAAAGTTCTTAACTTCAAATTCAAAACAAAACCGGGCAGCAGTTCAGGGCGGGACGTTATAAAATCCCCCACCTGCAGCAATACCTGTTCGTAAGCAGCAAAATTTATGCGAAACAACTCAATAAAAGTATTTATCCTTTTCATTTCAGTTTGGTCAATTCAATCATGCCGCAAAGAAATACCTAAAGGCCAACTCATTACAGCAAACGGAGTTGTAATGGATATTTCACAACAAAAAACGATAGCATCAGCTAAGGTATATTTATTTGGAGGACATAAGAGTATTGGACCTGGCGGCTTAAGTATCTTTTATGACACCCCGCCTCTAGACTCAGTTACCACGGACGCAAATGGTCAATTTACATTGAAATATGTTGCTACAGGCAAAAGTTATGATTACGCTTTAGGAGTTGCACGTGACCTTTTTCAAATAGGGAATGACGAAAGACTTTTGCCAGATGCTAATGAAACACTTTATAAGTTTAATTTTGATTACAGTTTAAATAACCAAGTCATAAGCGCCAAGGAATTAAATGATGCAAATGTTACATTAAAAATCTTATCTAACCCCTATGATACTTTATTCTTTAGAATTTATAGTGCATCAACGGGGCAAACTTTTGCAAAGTTTCAGTTTTTCGGAAAAAGTATTGATACTAAATTAAGTACACATTGTTTGCCCCAAAGTGAAAATGTATTTGAATATTATGTTAGGACCATTCCTTTAACTGATTCAGGTTACGTGCGGCTTTTGTCAGATACTCTTAATGTGGGAAATGTTGACACTGTCTTTGTTTTAAAAAAATTAAATTCAACATACGAAATCCCACTTAAGCCTTATTGACTATTCTGCTGCTTACATGCGCATTGGCGATAGCAGGACAGACGGAAATATTATCAGCTTTTTGTTCGCTGTTGTGCTGGAGTCCGGGCTGAAAATTCTCTATTGAGCTATCAATCAAAATCTAAACTATTTGTTCGTTTACTGTACTTTTGTCCTGGCTGAAAGTTCATTGAATACCCTGCCATCTAATGCGTGGCCGTTAGCGGTGATTAATCAAACCTTACTTATGAGAAGACAAATATTGACAACTCTTGCTGTATGCGCGGCGACACTTTCCTTTGGACAAAACAACTTTAAAAAGAATGACATTTATTTGGAAGCAGGCGGTAACGGACTTTTTGGTTCTGTTAACTATGAGAGACAACTAACAAAGGAGCCGGGACTTGGAGCAAGAATTGGTGTGGGCTTCTACTCTGAAGAGGCCTTCTATTTAACTATTCCTGCAGGCATCAATTACCTGTTCCAACTGAAAAGTAAGAAGTCATTCATTGACGCAGGACTTGATGCTACCTGGACACGTATAGACGGCAAATTATTTGGAGACAGCAAAAATACAAAAGGCGACCATTTTCTAAACTTTGTTCCCAGCATCGGTTACAGGAGACACACCGCAAAAGATATTATGTGGCGTATAAGTGTGACACCAGTGGCAAATAAGTATGGACTTGTGCCCTGGCTTGGTGCTTCAATTGGAAAAAGATTTTAAGTGAGCGACCTAAACCACCCCTGACATGGGATTTTTCCAATGCGGCTGATGAACAAGTTTTTAACAACAGTAATTCTTGTTAACTTTAGTAATAATTTCAAGCTGACGGATCACGCAATTCCCCCGCCTGGCGTAAGGCGTAATTTGAACATGACACTGCGTACATTATCATCAATAATTTTAACGGCCACAATTTTAGGTTGTAATTCAAACAGCAATCATCAGCCTTTGAATGACACAATGAAAAACGTCAATGATTCAGGAAACCTCCAACCCACATTGACTAATGACACGACAAAATATACCAGCAACGAATACGCTTTTATTGTCCGAAATATTCAAAAAGGTGACTCTGCTTTTATTGATGCAGACTATATTCAGTATTTAACCGGGCAATCTGCAATTGACGCAGCTGTAAAAAAACATCAGGCAGACACATTCCAAACGGAAGATGGAAAGATTCATGTTGATGTTCCTGATGACTATTTTATAGTGAATGACAATAAAAAAATAAGACGACTACTTCTTGACAAAAATTGTTCAATCGAATTAGTTATTAACCCAGACGGCATTCCTCCAATCGTTGACAATTCCTTACAAAGTTTAAAAAAGGTTGACAATGAAAGTCCGTTTTTATTGACACTTAATGAAAAGGGTGTTGTTATTAAAATCAAAGAAATATTTGTGCCATGACAAAACCTAGCTACATTGCCTATTGCTGTCCTGCGTTTGAAACTCACTACAATACATTATCTTCATCAAACACATGAGTAAAGGCGGATAAGGTGGAATATATTCATGATATCCGGTAGAGGCTGCATTGTAGAGAAAGCAGAACAATGTATTTATAGTAGTTTATGAGATTATTAGATGGAAAAGAATGAGGACCCAATCCGAATAAAACATCCGCTTTAGATTCAACGAAATATTCTACAGTAAAAAAAGGAGTTTGTATGAATGACAACACCAAACAAAATTTACGAAGCAGCGACTGGTTTGCACGAAAAGGCAAGATGGGATTTATCTACCGTGCCTGGATGAAAAACCAGGGTATTCCGGATTATGAATTTAACGGAAAACCGGTGATAGGTATTTGCAATACGTGGAGCGAGCTAACACCTTGTAACGCCCATTTCAGGGAGCTGGCAGAGTCAGTAAAAAAAGGAGTTTTGGAAGCGGGCGGTTTTCCTGTTGAGTTCCCGGTTATGTCACTTGGCGAAACATTGATGAAACCTACCGCGATGTTGTACCGCAACCTGGCAAGCATGGATGTGGAAGAATCTATCAGGGCTAATCCACTCGATGGCGTCGTTTTGCTATGCGGTTGTGATAAAACAACGCCTTCCCTTGTGATGGGAGCCTGTAGTGTGAACATTCCTACTATTGTAGTTTCCGGAGGGCCCATGCTAACCGGACGGCATCATGGTAAAAGTATCGGCACCAGTGATATATGGAGATACCACGATGATCTAAGAGGAAATAAATTAAAGGAAGACGAATTGCTTACCATTGAATCTGCTATGTGCCGCAGCCGTGGCCACTGTGCGGTTATGGGTACCGCCTCTTCTATGGCTTGTATGGTGGAATCATTGGGAATTTCCCTTCCGGGTAATGCGGCAATCCCCGCTGCTGATGCAAGGCGCAAGGTGCTGGCGCAGCTGTCTGGTTTGCGGATCGTGGAAATGGTAACGCAAAATGTAAGATTAACAGATATTCTTACCCGCGATGCGTTTCAAAATGCCATCAAGGTAAACGCGGCTATCGGCGGCTCTACCAATTTTGTGATACACCTGTTGGCCATAGCTGGCAGGATTGGCGTCCCGCTTGAATTGAAGGACTTTGATACTTTATCGGCCAATATTCCCCTTATTGTAAACCTTCAGCCATCGGGAAAATATTTTATGGAAGACTTGTTCTATGCAGGTGGATTGCAGCCGGTAATGAAAGAACTTGATTCTATTCTTCATACAGACTGCCTGACTGTTAATGGAAAAACGGTCAGGGAAAACTACCGTAATGCACAAATTTTTGAGGTGGATGTAATTGCCCCGATGAATAAACCTTTCAGGGAAGAAGGTGGCCTTGTAGTGTTAAAAGGAAATATTTGTGAAGATGG
>JAICYZ010000150.1 GCA_025933935.1 Chitinophagaceae bacterium | reverse complement strand
TCAGAAAATATCAGGACGCTTGCGGTGGCTTTGGGCCGCAAAAGGTCGTATGTTTTATCTTATATTGTGCTACTTGTGTTTGTGTTATTATCTGTGGCACAGTATATTTATTTGCCGCAAATTCAGTTCCTGATTCCAATGCTGATCTCAGCTGCAGCTACATTAGCAACGATTGAAATCACAAAAAAGATCAATTCAGATTATGTGTACCTGGCAGGTATTGATGGCATGATGCTTTTGCAGCCGATTCTCATTTACCTATTCACTTTAATACTTTAAATTTGCGTTTTCTTACAATAAAAATCTTCAATTTTTTGATATGGCAAAAGCGAAAAAACCATCTTCCGGTATTTCAGAAACCTCGATGAATTTTTTAAGAACTTACATGAATACTGCATCACCTGTGGGAGCAGAATCTAACGGACAAAAGGCGTGGTTGAATTATATTAAAAGCTTTGTGGACACTACTTTTACCGATCCTTACGGAACGGCTGTAGGCGTTATTAATCCTGATAAAAGCTTTAAAGTAGTGATTGAAGCGCATGCAGATGAGATCAGCTGGTTTGTAAATTATATTACCAATGAAGGGTTTATTTATTTGAAAAGAAACGGGGGAGTAGATCAGCAGATTGCCCCATCTCAACGCGTCATTATCCATGGGAAGAAAGGACCGGTAAAAGCAGTTTTTGGCTGGCCTGCGATTCATACACGTTCGGGAAATGATGATAAAGAGCAGAAAGCAAAAGTTGAAAATCTTTTCCTGGATTGTGGTGCAAGAAATAAGAAAGAAGTGGAAGATTTGGGCGTGCATGTGGGTGCGGTAGTTACTTATACAGAAGGCTTTGATGAAATTGCGAATGGCAATTTAATCGGGCGCGCATTTGATAACCGGATCGGTGGTTTTATGATTGCAGAAGTGGCCAGGTTATTAAAAGAAAACAAAAAAACGCTTCCTTATTCGTTGTATGTGGTAAATGCCGTTCAGGAAGAAATCGGTTTGCGTGGGGCAGAAATGATCGCCAGAAGAATTAAACCAAATGTAGCGATCATCACTGATGTAACGCATGATACGAACACGCCGATGATCAACAAAAACATTCAGGGTGATTGTATGTGTGGCAGAGGTCCTGCGTTAACGTATGGCCCTGCTGTTCATAATAAACTACTTGCATTTATCCAGGATGTTGCTGAAAAAAATAATATTCCCGTTCAGTTGCAGGCAGTAAGCCGCAGCACCGGTACCGATACCGATTCTTTCGCTTATGCGAATGATGGATGCCCGTCGGCATTGATTTCTATTCCATTACGTTATATGCACACGACTGTGGAAATGTTGCATAAAGATGACGTAGAAAACACCATCAAATTAATTTATGAAAGTGTTTTAGCGCTGACGCCGAAGACGAATTTGAGTTATTTTTGATGAATAAACAGGTGAATTATGGAATCAATAAGAGAAATTTTTATTCCTGAAAACAATAAGATCGTGTTGACTATCCCTGATACTTTTATTGGGAAAAAGATAGAAGTTTTTGCGACGGAGATTGCTGATTCTTTTGCTGAACAATCAAAAAAAGTCAGGCAGCCTTTTATAGTCGCGGATGTTAAGGTCGAGGGCTATAAATTTAATAGAGAAGAAGCAAATGAAAGATAAAAGTTTCATTGATAGTAACATTTTGATCTATGCTCATACAAAGCAGGATGAAAAGAAAAGAAAAATTGCACAGGAAATCCTCTCCTCAGATTTAATCATTGGAAATACCCAAGTTATCAATGAGTCAATTAATGTTTTTATCAAACGGTTTAAGATTCCTTTAAATGAGATTCAACAAATCGTAGATCAGATTTTTTTTTATCTTCCTCTCAAAACAATTAATCATTTAACTATCCAGTCAGGAATTAAAATTTGCAGCAAGTATTTTTATTCTTATTATGATTCTCTGATCACCGCGTCGGCGTTACAAAACGAATGTTCTGTCTTATATTCAGAAGACTTGCAGCACAAGCAAAAAATTGAAAACACTTTAACCATTATTAATCCTTTTTTATAAAATGCAAATACGAAACGATTGGACAAAAGAAGAAATCGCTGAAATATACAATACGCCTTTATTAGAGCTGATTTATAAGGCGTCTGTTATTCATCGGGAGTACCAGGAAACAGGCGAAGTGCAGGTTTGTACTTTGCTTTCAATCAAGACTGGCGGCTGCCCGGAAGATTGTGCGTATTGTCCGCAGGCAGCTCGTTATCATACTGGAGTTGATGTGCAGGCATTGATGAAAAAAGAAGAAGTGCTTGCTTATGCACAAAAAGCTAAAAATGCAGGCTCCACCAGGTTTTGCATGGGAGCAGCGTGGCGGGAAGTGCGTGACAATCGCGACTTTGACCGTGTGTTGGAAATGGTAAAAGGCGTGAATGAGTTGGGGCTTGAAGTGTGCTGTACGATGGGAATGCTTTCGGAAAGCCAGGCAGAAAAGTTACAGGCAGCAGGTTTATATGCGTACAACCACAATGTGGATACTTCTGAAGAACATTATGCAGATATTATTACGACAAGAACGTATGATGACAGATTGAGGACTTTAGGTAATGTTCGTAAAGCGGGCATCAGTGTTTGCAGCGGAGGAATTATCGGTTTGGGCGAAACACATGAAGACAGGATTGGAATGCTGCATACTTTATCCACTTTGCCTTCTCATCCCGGAAGTGTGCCGATCAATGCGCTGGTAAGGGTGAAAGGAACACCGCTTGAAGGAAATCAAAAAGTAGATATCTGGGATATGGTAAGGATGATCGCTACCGCAAGAATTATTATGCCCAAAGCAATGGTCCGGCTGAGTGCAGGCCGCACGGAAATGTCCATTGCAGAACAGGCATTATGTTTTATGGCAGGCGCTAATTCTATTTTCTCAGGGGAAAAATTATTAACTACTCCCAACCCCGGGTTTGACCAGGATAAAATGATGTTTGAACTGTTGGGATTAAAACCAAGAGAATCTTTTAAAGACGCAGCCACCGCGGTTGAAGGAAGTTTTGTTTAATGGGGTAATCAGCGCATCAGCATAATCTCGCCAATAATCCTTCTTTTCTCCTTGATGAAACTTCTATTTCCGAATGATCGATCATGGAAATAGTTCCACCTTTGCCTTTATGATATTTTTTGATGCAGGCAAGATTCACAATATGCGAATTATGTACCCGGTAAAAATTATGATCTGATAATAATTCTTCAAATTCTTTCAATGTTTTCGCAACAGTAATTTTCTGTTTGTCTTTTAAAAAGATCACCGTATAATTTATTTGAGACTGACACCGGATGATGTCATTGATCTCCACAAATGAAATACCGTCGACGGTGGCTATACTGATCCTTTTTGACGCCTGGTTATTTTTTAAATTGTGAAACAGCGTATCGATCTTTTGCGATATGTCATTACCTGAAATTTTTTTAATGAGCTTATTTACTGACGTTACAACATCATCTGCATCTACCGGTTTTAATAAATAATCTATAGCGCTGAATTTAAAAGCCTGCACGGCATATTTTTCATAAGCTGTTGTAAAAATCACTTCAAAATTAATTTCTGAAAGTTCATTCAGCAGGTCAAAGCCGGTCTTGTCATTCATCTGAACATCAAGAAATACCACATCCGGATGCAATTTTAAAATACCGGGTATTCCTTCTTTTACTGAAGAAAATGAATCAAGAAGCTGAACCTTATCCGAACAATAATCTGTCAGCATTTCGCTCAGACGATTGATACAATGAGGTTCATCATCAATGATAACAGCTTTAAGCATTGCTTAAAAATTTAGTGCCAGGGGCAGTTTTACTTCCACACGCGTGCCGCGGGCGATATCAAATAGTTCAACACTTCCTTTTGTCTTTTTTATTTTATTCATCATCTCGATCCGTGACCTTGTTATTTTCATTCCAAGAGATTTTTTTTCATTCCTGGTTTCTTTATTTGCAAGGCGGCCAATGCCGTTATCTTCTACCATGCAATTGATCATTTCATCTTCTTTTTTAATCTCGATCAATATTTTTCCCATTCCCTCATTCTGAGCAATTCCATGCCAGATGCTGTTTTCAACGAAAGGCTGCAATATCAGTGGCGGCACCATCGTGTTCTCCTGATCTATCTGATCATCTACTTTTATTTCATAATCAAATTGACCATTCAGGCGCAGCGCTTCCAGTTGCATATACAATTCCAGCGCTTTCAGATCATCTGCAAGGCTCACCTGTGTATGCTCAGAATTTTCAAGGATCATGCGCATCATTTTTGCAAATTTTCCCAAATAATAATTCGCTGTTTTCACATCATGCCTGGAAATATAATCGCCTATGGAATTGAGCGAATTAAAAATAAAATGGGGATTCATTTGCGCACGCAAAGCTTTCATTTCTGTATCAGCAACCTCCGCTTTATATTCCGCTTCTTTGCGCAGTTCTTCTGCATCGCGCTTTCTTTTGTAAAAAATAAAAATTAAGATGGATGCAATGATCAGCATAGCCGCACCTGCGGTAATGAGATTTTTTACAAGAACCTGTCTTTTGATTTCAGCATTTGCAATCATCTGCTTTTTATCAGCTTCAGCTTTTGATGCAGCTTCTTTTTTATCAAAATCATATTGCATGACCAACCTCGTGATCTCATTTTTTTTCTCATTGCCCAGAATGCTGTCACGAATCGCAATGTGTTTTTTATAAGCTTCCAATGCTTTGGTAAAATCTTTCTGATCGATATAAATATCGCTGAGGTTTTGCCAGCCGTCACTCTCAGTGCTCAGACTGCCGATTTCATGTGCCATTTGCAAACCTTGCTGTTGCAGTTCAATTGCTTTCGCATAGCGGCTTACTGGCCTTATTCCATTTTCAGATAAAACATTTTCAGGTGCTTTCAGATAGCTGTTTGAAATATAAGAAAGCGCATTGCTCATGCCGTATTTATCATTCAACTGCCGGTAAAGCCGGAACGCGCTATTTAAAAAAAATATCGCAGAATCGTAATTACCCATTCCATTATAAACAATCCCTGTGTTGATGAGGTTTGAAGCGATTCCCCTGTTATTCGCCAGCTTTTCATTGATGCTCATCGCTTGTTGAAAATACGACAAAGCCTTTTTCCTGTTCCCGATATCATCATACGTTTCTCCGAGGTTTCCTAATTCATTTTGCACGTTATACAGGTCGTCCATTTTCTTTGAAATGTCCAAGGCTTTCATTTGATATTCCAGGGATTTTTTGTAATTGCCGAGATGCTTATAAACAAGGCCGATATTGATAAAAGCGATCGCCTTGTTTTTTTCATCATGACTTTGCTCATAAATCTGTAAGGCATCAAAATAATTATCAAGCGCTTTTGGATAATCTGAAAGAAACAAATACACAACACCGATACTGTTGAGCGTTATCGCCATCCCGGTTTTATTGTTGAGGCTTTTTAAAATTTCAAAAGCCTCTTTCTGATAGTCAAGCGCCTTACCGTAATCAGATAAATTGAAATAGCTCATGCCGATATTATGAAGTGTACTGGCGATGCCTTTTTGATCATTGAATTGCTTGCGGATGGTAAGCGATTTGTCGAAAAATATCAGTGCGGTTGAATCATTTCCCTGCGCTGTATAATTTACGCCGGTGTAATTGTAAGCCGTTGCCAGTCTTTTTTCATCTTTAATTTTTTCAGCAAGCAGGATGGCTTCATTTGCAACTTCCATCCCTTTCTTTGGGTTGATGTCTTTATAATAAAACGCAAGGTCAACCAGGTTATTCAGCGTGATCGTATCCTGCTGCGTATGTTCTTTTAATTTTTTTTGAAGGGAATCTATAATGGATTGTTGTGCAGAGGCGGCACAATAAATAAAAATAAAACAGCAGAAAAAAGCGAGCGCTTTCATTTCGCTAAAGTTGTATCCAAATATACAATTTAAAGAAAAACAAAATTTGTTTTGGGGGATTTGTTTTTCACAGAATTTAAAGAAAAGAAGCGAGACCTTTTATTGCTTTTTCTGTCAATGAAAAATGCGGGCGTTTGTTTACCATGAATGCAGTGGATGTTAAAGAAAACAAGAATGCCGGTTATTTGTTCTTTTGCTCTGCTGAAAAAATCCTTTATGCATCTTGTGTCGTGTGGTGTATTTGTCTGGTAAAAAAGCAAAAAACTCTTTCGCTGCAAATAATAAATGAAAGCCGGCAAATAATAGACGCCACTTGACTTCACTCATTCGGGGCAATTATATTCGTTCATATTTTTCTGTAACAATTAAAAAAGACAAACATGAACAACAATTCCAGTCCCGCCAATCCTGCAACTACGCCGCAAAACGTTTCAGAAGTGTTGAATACGCTGGCAACGAAGCGTTCTGTTATTCTCATCGCTTTTGCACTCATTATCATTTTCTTTTTTTTCAGTTTTGTTGATTTTAAATGCAACAGCATGAAAGTGGCTTCATTGAGTGGCATCAACCTGGTGACCGGCACTCATGTTAAAACTGCTGCAGACAATTTTTCCTCTGATAATTATTTGAATTCAATTGATAATAACCGGACCAACCCGGCGCAGAATGCAGGAGAAAAAGTAGAGCCGAACCTGTGGGCGATACTTGCTTTACTTATGGCCATTGGTGGTTTTGTTGCATTTTATAAAAAAATAAAAAGCGAATCTCTTGCAGGAACAGCAGCCGGCGCTATCGGGTTTGTTTCATTGCTGATACTCCGCTCTGCTATTAAAAACAAAATCAGCGAACAAAGTGGTGGGATGGTTCCGATTGAGATAGATTTTCTCTTTGCTTACTGGGCCTCATTGCTTGCATTTCTGATCGGTGGCAGTTTGAGTTACCTGCGGTTAAAACAGGAAAAATTAATTAGATCTCCAAACAAAGATCTTTCTGCTGTTTCGAAGCCTGTTACGCCGCTCCATGTAAATATTATTACCCAGGACAAAACGCAAGCCTGATAAAACCAAACGATTTTTCTCAAAAATTAAAAAAATATACACATGAAAAAGCTGATTTTTATTTTATCGTTCGTTGTCGCTGCTACTTCATTGTATGCGCAACCATTTGTAAAAGGAACTAATGTACTAAGTGCAGGAGTTGGCCTTGGAAGTTCGTTAGGCAGCTTCTCACGAAGCTCACAAACTCCGGCGCTTAGCTTAAGCTTTGAAAAAGGCGTTTGGGATATAGGCGGTCCTGGTGTAATAAGCCTTGGAGCTTATGCAGGCAGAAAAAGTTATAAGTATTCCACTTCCGGTTATGAGGAAAAATGGGGTTATACCATCATCGGCGTGAGGAGCGCTTATCATTACAATGGCATTCAGAATGATAAGTTTGATGTGTATGGCGGCGTCATGCTTTCCTACAACATCCTCAATTATACCTTCAAAGACAATAGCGGCAATAATATTAATGGTGGCGGCCATTATGGAAGTGGCACCGGATTTAGTTTATATGCAGGCGGCCGTTATTTTTTCTCTTCCAATTTTGCTGCTTTTGCCGAATTGGGTTATGGCGTCTCCTATCTCACCCTGGGTCTTGCCTACAAATTTTAAAAACTAAAATTTAGAATTATGAAAAACATTTTTTCTTCCCTTGCCATTTTTTTTGCACTTATCCTGGCAGTTGGCAGTTGCAAAAAAAATACGGATAACTCAAATCCCGTTAACGGAAACCCCGGGTATTATATGCGTTTCAAACTAAATGGGATACAAACTGAATTCAAAAGCGTTCCGATTGCGCAAAGTGCTTACAACAGCAGCGATAAAGTTTATGTAACCGGTCTGTTGGCTCTTAAAGATTCTTCTAAAATAAACCAGGATCAGATTGACATCGCCGTAACAAATAAAGATCCTCTTGCAGCGGGCGCTGTTTATAAAGATCCTGTAAAAACAGTATCCGGCACTGCTTCAATACCGCAGGTAATTATTACCTATTACAATTCTCAGCAACAATCTTATGTGTCTATGGGTTTATTTTCGGACGATGCCGGTAATTTCAGTTCTTTCCTTCCTGATTATAAAAATCTTGTTGCGGACGCGAAAGTTACTATCACCAGTATCGGCTCGAATAATCTGCAAGGAACTTTTTCAGGAACTGTTTTTAAACTGAACTCCGGTACTTCGACTTATGAAAAGATTCCATTGACAGAGGGAGAATTTAATTTGGAATACCAGCATTAAAAATTTGAAGCGATTATCGAAAGCGGAAGTGATTAATTGGCTAATTTGCAAACCAGCTGATTAATTATGGACAAACAAATTCTTCTGAACGCTTATCGTTTAATGTGCACTGCCGGAGCGATGGCCAGAACTTATGAAGCCAACCGGCAGGTTTGTAAATATGTTCACTCTACATCTCGTGGCCATGAAGCAATTCAACTTGTCACTGCTTTTCAGTTACTGCCGTGTGATTTTGTAAGTCCTTATTATCGCGATGAAAGTTTGTTGTTGGGATTGGGCTTTACTCCATACACATTAATGCTTCAATTGCTGGCAAAAGGCGATGATATTTTCACCGCCGGGAAAGAATATTATTCGCATCCGAATTATCGCGGAGACGATAAGCCAACCATTATTCATCAAAGCAGCGCTACCGGAATGCAGGCTATTCCCGCCACCGGAATTGCCCAGGGATTGCAATACCTGCAAAAGATAAATTCTCCTTTATTTAAACAAGGAAAAAATGGTGAATCGCCCATAGTTGTTTGTTCGCTGGGAGATGCAAGCCTTACGGAGGGCGAAGTGAGTGAAGCTTTTCAATTTGCCGTTTTAAAAAAATTGCCCATCATTTACCTGGTCCAGGATAACCGCTGGGGAATCAGCGTAACGGCTGAAGAAGCACGGACGATGGACGCATACAAGTTTGCAAAAGGCTTCAAAGGCTTGCAGCGCATCAGTATTGATGGCAGTGATTTTTCTGAAAGTTATGAGGCAATGAAAAAAGTGGTTAAAGAGGTAAGGGAAAATTCTGTTCCGTTTTTAGTCCATGCAAAGGTGCCGCTGCTCGGTCATCATACCAGTGGCGTAAGAAAAGAATTTTATCGTTCTGAAGAAGACCTTGCCAAACATGCGGAGGAAGATCCCCTACCCAAATTAAAAAACCGTTTGCTTCATTTAGGTTTTGAAGAACACGATCTGGATGAAATTGAAGCGATCGTTTCTGAAGCAGTTGCGCAGCAATTTGAAAGCGCAAAAGCAGCGCCGGAACCTGATCCTGCAACAGTTACCGAACACATTTTCGCCCCCACAAATATTACCGGAGAGCAAGGCGAAAGAACCCCCGCAGGAAAAGAAAAAGTAGTCATGGTAGATGCTGCACTTTTTGCCATTCGCGAAATCATGGAAGACTTTCCGGAGGCCATCGTTTACGGACAAGACGTCGGAGCTCGACTTGGCGGCGTTTTCCGGGAGACGGCAACTTTAGGTGAACAATTTGGCAATCATCGTGTTTTTAATACCGCCATCCAGGAAGCGTATATTATTGGTTCTACTGTTGGCATGAGTGCGACAGGCGTAAAACCAATTGTGGAAGTTCAGTTTGCCGATTATATTTACCCGGGCATCAATCAATTGGCGACAGAAGTTGCGAAAAGCTGTTATCTCAGTAATGGAAAATTTCCGGTTCAGACTGTCATTCGTGTTCCAATAGGAGCGTATGGAGGTGGTGGCC
>JAICYZ010000088.1 GCA_025933935.1 Chitinophagaceae bacterium | reverse complement strand
TTTGACGAAACGAAAACTAAGTTTTTAAATGTTGCGGTAAAAAGAAATATAAAGCGTTTCCCTAAAGATTTTATGTTTCAACTTACCAAAGAAGAGTTTGAAGATTTAACGTTGGAAATCGAAAGCTTAGAGATAACTGATGATCCTTTAAGGTTGCAAAATTCTTGAGGTAGCAAATTGCAACCTCAAACCAGCAAAGCGACCGAAAAGAACAAATGAAGGAAATAAAAGAGCGATTAGGCGAACATGAGGAAAACCTGTTGGATGAAAAGGCAGCACAAAAAAAATGCAATGAAAGGTCAAGAATAGGATTTAAAAAATAATTCAGGCACCGAATTTGGGCTTGCTTTCTAAGAACCGGTTCTATTGAATAAAATCAACAAAAATGTTTAAAAGCCTCCGAATAATTTTTACAGCAGGCATTTTGGTTTTGCTAACTTCCTTTTTTAGTTCCTGCTCCAAAAAAGTCAATTTTCCAACCTCTTCAATAGCTCCCGCGGCTGTTGGAAGCGTAAAAATTAAAAAAGACAATAATAAAAATTTTGCAATAAGTGTGAAGATTCAAAACCTGCCGGATGCAAAACGGTTGAATCCGCCGCGGAAATATTATGTCGTTTGGAGTGAAACAAGTAATAACCGTCTAAAAAACCTGGGAAGAATCGTTAGTTCAAGCGGATTTTTAAGCAGTAAAATGAAGGCTTCATTAAATGCAGTTTCTCCAACGAGACCGCACAGAATTTTTATTACTGCTGAAAACGATGAATATGTAAGCTATCCGGGAAACATGGTAGTTCTTGACACTGGAAATTTTTAATAAATGTACATCAGACGGACATTTCTGTAAAACTTCAGCAACCGAACAAATAGCACGAATTTATGTTTGCACCCGTGTAAGAAATATTTACTTAAGAAGCTGCCTGCAAAATCGGTGATTTGGAAAGATATTTTTCGCTTGGACTATATACAAAAAGACATGATCCGTCTTTAATTGTTTCGATAATTGGTTTGGTATATTTCGGTGGCAAAGCAGGACAACCTAAACTTCTGCCAATATAGCCCAGCGCTTTAATTGTTTTTTCGCTGACATAATCAGCGCAATGTATTACAATCGCACGGCTTTCGGCATTATCATTGATCCCTTTTTCTTCTCCTTCCAGTTTCAATGAAAGACCGTGTTCGCCATTATATGTTTGTTTAGTAACGTAAAAACCAAGACTGCTCATATTACTCTCAGGCGCATTTGAAAACTTATTGGCAAACTCTTTCCCTGAATTACGTCCATGAGCTACATAAGTATTAAAAAGCAATTTTAAATTTGCCATATCCAATACAAACAAACGTTTTTGGGTGGATGGCAAACTAAAGTCAACAATAGATAATACATTATCGTTATTTAATTTACCGGCAGAGCGCAATACGTTATATCCTTTCACTCCTTCAATGAAAGCCTCCCTCGACAATCCCAATTCCTGTAGTTGTAAACTGTCATAAAGGTGGAGTCTTGTCAAATCCATTTTTGTAGCAGCGGCATCAACTTTGACGATCGGTGCTTTCACTGGCGATGAAACCGGTTTAAGTCTTGCGAACATAAAAGGAAACGGAATCAGAAAAACAAAAAGCAGCGACAGGGACACATGACGTTTCTGAAAGATTTTTTTCATTCGGATGTTTTATAGATTTTCAGTGTAAAACTGGCTTTAAAAAACGGATTTTTTATTTCGTAAAGGCTTGTGCAAAAATAACGAATTACAAGCTTTTTAATGTTCTTGAAAGCCAGTAATAACGGTATTTTGCAGTTCCTTTAACAAAAAAAAATCAAAAAATTCTAGGGCCTTTTTTAAAACAGATTTTTTAAATATTTATTGTATTACCGGCTTAAAAACACTTTTTTCATTAAAATTCTGATAAGGCAACTTGGTTATATTTGTAAGAATTTGCAGAAAGTAAAAAAACGCTATCATTACTAATTCAGTTTCCATATTAAATAGTCCAATCGAATATTTAAAAGGTGTCGGACCCTTTCGGGCAGACATTTTAAGAAAAGAAGCTGGCATCCATACTTTTAAAGATCTTCTCGAATATTTTCCATTCAGGCATATTGATCGTACTCAAATTACACCTATCAGCAAGATCGATGGTCAAACAGATTATGTACAGGTAAAAGGCAAAATAACTTCCGTAGAGATCATGGGACAAAGCCGGGGAAGGCGGCTCGTTGCCACTTTGTATGACGGAACAGAAGAGTTGGAATTGGTGTGGTTCCAGGGAATAAACTGGATAGAAAAAAGCCTTCACATCGGTGCTCAATACCTGGTTTTTGGTAAGGCCGGATTTTTTATGAATACCGCTCAAATTACTCATCCGGAAATCGAAAGGCTTACAGAAGAAAACAAAAACGCAAAAAGTTTTTTAGAACCTATTTACCCCGGAACGGAGAAATTAAAAGCAAAAAGCATGGGTGGCAGGCAAATGGGAAGCCTCACTTATACCCTTTTGCAGATGCTTTCTGAAAAAGATATTCCTGAAAATATTCCTGCAGATATTATCAAAAAATTCAGGCTGGTAAAAAGATTTGACGCTTATAAAAATGTTCATTTTCCGGCTTCTCAAACTGACTATCAAAATGCGGTAAAGCGGCTGAAATTCGAAGAGCTTTTTATTTCGCAATTACGAATGAGTTTGATAAGATTTAAAAGAAATACTTTTTCAAAAGGTTTAAATTTTTCCAAGGTGGGCGACCTCTTCAATGATTTTTATACCAATCATTTGCCATTTGAATTGACCGGCGCACAAAAAAGAGTCTTGAAAGAGATCAGGAAAGATTTGGGAAGCGGCAAACAAATGAACCGGCTTTTGCAAGGCGACGTGGGAAGTGGCAAAACGATGGTGGCGCTGATGGCAATGCTGATTGCAGCGGATAATGGTTATCAAAGTTGCTTTATGGCTCCCACAGAGATATTGGCGCGGCAACATTTTGAAAGTCTGAAAACGATGCTGAGTGATATTCCAATCAAAATAGGAATTCTTACCGGATCATCTACTGCAAAAGAAAAGCGTGAAATTTTAAAAGCAACCCAGGAAGGCGAAATCACGTTATTAACCGGAACGCATGCATTGATCGAGGATGCCGTTCAGTTTAAAAATCTGGGACTGGCTATTGTGGATGAACAGCATCGTTTTGGCGTAGCGCAAAGGGCGAAGTTGTGGGATAAAAATGAAGTGAATCCGCACATCCTGGTGATGACTGCAACGCCAATTCCCAGGACGCTTGCATTAACGGCGTATGGTGACCTGGATTATAGTGTTATGGATGAAATGCCTCCGGGAAGAATTCCAATAACAACGGTTCACCGGATGGAGTATATGCGGCCGCAGGTAATGAATTTTATTAAGTCGGAAATAAAACGTGGACGGCAGGCTTACATCATTTACCCGCTGATAGAAGAATCGGCAAAGCTTGATTTTGAAGATCTGATGCGCGGCTATGAAGAAGTAAAAGCGTATTTTCCTGAACCCCGGTATTATATCAGTATGGTACATGGGCGTCAGAAAGCGATAGAAAAGCAAACGAACATGAATCGTTTTGTAGAAGGTGACACACAAATCCTGGTTTCTACAACGGTGATTGAGGTTGGGGTAAATGTTCCCAATGCAAGTGTGATGGTGATAGAAAGCGCGGAAAAATTTGGACTTCCACAGCTGCATCAGTTGCGGGGAAGAGTAGGACGTGGAAATGAAAAAAGTTATTGTATTCTTTCCACTAAGGTCAAACTTAGCGTTGACGCAAAACAGCGTTTGAAAATTATGTGTGAGACCAACGATGGCTTTAAAATTGCAGAGAAAGATTTGGAAATCCGTGGCCCAGGTGATATCGAGGGAACACGTCAAAGCGGCTTACTGAATTTTAAATTAGCCAATATTATCGAAGACAGAAAAATTCTGGAAGCCGCAAGATTAACTGCTGAAAAAATCATACATGAGGACGCAAAATTATCTAAACCTGAGAACAGCTGTTTAAGAGAATTTATGGAAAGTGAAAAAGGAAAAACTGCCTGGAGCAAAATATCCTAAATATCCTTAAGACTTATTTTTTAAAAGTAGTTATGTTAACAAGCTATTAAATCAAAATTCTGAAATATAATTTCAAACTCTTCTTCTAATTGTTTCGTAAATTTATTGTTCAGATTTTATTTTCTACTTTGCTTACTATCCGAAATATTTTTCAGTTTGGTTTATGATAAAATTATTTTTTTTGAAAATCTTAAAAAAATCTTCTTATTTTCTTTTTCTTCTCATAACATTTTCTGTTACCCAAAAGGTATTTGCGCAAGTACAGTTTGTTGAGAATAAAGGTCAGTGGGATCATAAAGTAAAGTATATGAGTGAGGCCGGCAGCGGTTCCTTTTACTTAACTGAAAAAGGATTTACGATTGCTCAATATAATCCTGCCGATGTTGAAAAAATAAAACTTGAACGACACGGATTAGATTCTTCCGGAAAAGTAGGTAGAAAAACAGTGAATGAAACAATCCGCAGCCATGCTTATTCTGTTGAATTTTTGAATGCTCAAAGTCCGGAAATCTTTCCTGATAAGGCGATCCCGTCTGTAAACAATTATTTCATCGGAAATGATAAAAGTAAATGGGCTTCCGGCTGTAAAATTTACCTGGGAGTAACTTATAAGAATATGTATCCTGGCATCGATTTGAGATATTATACAGATGCCGGTGGAAATTTGAAATATGATTTCATCATTAATCCTGGTGCAAAGATCAGCGACATTGCCATGAAATACTCCGGCACAAAAAAGCTATCTGTAAAAAACCGTGAGCTTAATGTGGCCACCTCACTTGGAGTGAGCAAAGAATTAAAACCTTATACTTACCAGGTGATTGACAATCAGAAAAAGGAACTGGATTGCCGATATGTAATAAAAGGAGACGTTGTTACTTTTCAGGTAAAAGATTATTCTCCTGATCAAACCCTCATCATTGATCCCACTTTAATATTTTTCAGTTATTCCGGAAGCACCGCAGATAACTGGGGATTTACCGCCACTTACGGTCCTGACGGCAGTTTTTATGGCGGCGGTATTGCATTTGGGCTCGGATTTCGTGTTTCTACCGGTGCTTATGATGAAACATTCAATGGTAGTTTTGATATTGCTCTTATCAAACTTACTCCTGACGGAAGAAACCGCGTTTACGCTACGTACATCGGAGGAAGTGGCGAGGAACAACCACATAGCCTGATTGTAGATGCGGCAGGAAATCTAACTCTTGCCGGAAGATCGAATTCACCTAATTATCCTACAACTGCCACCTTTGGCAGTCTCGGCGGCTATGATATTGTTGTTACAAAATTAGATGCCAACGGTGGAAACCTTATTGGTTCAATGAAAATAGGCGGTACAGCAAATGATGGAGTTAATATTGCAGATGAAAGTAGCGGATCAGGAACCAATTCCCTTAAAAGAAATTATGGTGATGATGCAAGAAGTGAGGTTTTGCTGGATGCATCAAATAATATTTACGTAGCTTCCTGTACTGCTTCAGGGGATTTCCCGGTTACTGCGGGAGCTTATCAAAGTAAAAACGCCGGAATGCAGGATGCGGTAGTATTGAAGTTGGATCCTACTTGTAACAGAGTTTTGTTCAGTACTTTACTTGGAGGGAAAGATAATGATGCTGCTTATGTTTTGGGTTTAGGAGATAACGGAAATGTGTATGTTGCCGGTGGTACAGCGAGTAATAATATGAATGGAATTTCCAAATCCGGGGTGGTAAATTCTGCTTTTCAGGGTGGCGTTTGTGATGGCTTTATTGTTGAAATGAATAATACCGGTACTTCTGTTATCAGAGGTACATATATTGGAACGCCACAGGCGGATCAGATCTATGGAATTGATACCGATAAATTTGGATTTATTTATGTAATGGGAACATCAGAAGGAAATATGCCGGTCATCAATGCTTCTTATTTTAATTCCGGAGCCAAACAATTTATCACGAAACTAAAACCAGATTTGAGTGCTGTGGTATATCAGACAGTGTTTGGATCTGTCAATGCTACTTATCCAAACCTCTCGCCAACCGCTTTCCTGGTAGATCGATGTGAGAATGTGTATGCGTCTGGCTGGGGTGGCAAATCCAACACCGGCACTGGCTTTCAAACCGCTACCACGAAAGGGATGCCTACTACTCCCAATGCAGTAAAACCACAAACCGATGCATCCGGTAGTGATTTTTATTTTATCGTATTGCGCAAGAATGTAGATTCATTATTGTACGGAACTTTTTATGGGCAACAGGATCCGCCAGGCCGGACTGCTCCGATAACCTTTGGTGATCATGTCGATGGTGGAACAAGCCGCTTTGATCGTAACGGCGTGATTTACCAGGCGATGTGTGCTAATTGTTATAAGAGCGTCGCTTTTCCCGGCACTCCTGGCGCGTGGTCAAAAAGCAATCAATCACAAGGGCAGAATGGGTCCTGCAACCTGGGAATGCTGAAGATAGAAATGGATTTTTCGGGAGTGCGTTCAGCTTTGCATACTTCTATTAATGGAGTTTCCAATGATACCGCAGGATGTGTGCCTTTGAAGGTTGACTTTACTGATTCTCTGAAAAAAGGAAAAAGGTATTACTGGTATTTTGGCGACGGAACCGGCGATACCACTACTGTTCCGGCTACTTCACATGTTTATGAAAATGTTGGTACTTATCCGGTCATGTTGGTAACGATCGACAGCAATACCTGCAATATTTCCGATACTTCATATAAGCACATTCGTGCCGGAGATAATAAAGCAAACCTGGATTTTATATCTCAAAAACTATTACCTTGTACCAATCTTGGCTATGATTTTACCAATACTTCCACACCGACGCACGGAAGTTTTAAACCTGGAATTTTTACATGGGATTTCGGCGATAATACACCGGTAGTTGTTCAAGGTCAAAACCCGGTAACGCATACTTTTGCCGGAGCCGGTACTTATAAAGTAACGCTCTCACTAAATGATACTACATATTGTAATTCTCCGGATGATACGGTAAAAACAATTCGACTTTCACCAGAAGTTAAAGCTCTGTTCAGCACTCCTGCCAATGGTTGCGTACCTTATAATGCTGTGTTTACAAATAATTCTTTAGGTGGTCTTAATTTCCTTTGGGATTTTGGCGATGGAGCTACTTCTACTGAAGACAATCCGACACATCTTTATACGAAAACAGGATCTTATACGGTAAAACTTACCGCATTTGATTCCACTTCATGTAACAAAGTTTCGGATACAACTTTCACGATAAATGTAAGCCCGATTCCTTTTGCTTCATTTAGCTATAATCCATCAGTTCCGAAAGAAAATACATTTACAAACTTTACAAATGAATCGGTTGGCGCTACAAAATATATGTGGAGTTTCAGTGATGGTGATACTTCAAATGTCAAAGATCCAAAACACATTTTTGCAGCTACAGGCACTTTCAATGTTTGTCTAAATGCAGCTAATGATGTCGGTTGCAGCGATGATACCTGCATTCAGGTTCAATCATTAATAAAGCCGTTGGTAGATGTGCCTTCTGCATTTACACCGGGAAAATTTGGCACCAATGGCATCATCAAAGTGGTTGGTTTCGGAATAAAAGAAATGCACTGGACGATCTATAACAGATGGGGACAAAAGGTTTTTGAAACCAATAGTACAAAAAGCGGATGGGATGGCACTTATAATGGAAAATTACAACCAATGGATGTTTATTCTTATACCTTGGAAGTGACTTTTTCAGATGGAAAAAAAGTAACAAAAACAGGAGATATTACTTTATTGCGCTAAACAAATGCTAAAGAATTTAAAAATATTATTTCTTTTCTTCTCTTCCTTAATTGGAATAGAGGAAGCTTTAGGCCAGGATTTGCATTTTTCCCAATTTTTCAATAATCCATTACTTACTAATCCCGCAAATACCGGTTTTATTCCTGATGCCGATTATAGATTAGGCGCTTCATATCGGAATCAATACTCGAATATTATGTCCGTTCCTTATAAAACGATGAGCATTTTTGGAGATGCGCAGGTATTCAGAAACCGCATTGAAACGGGTTGGATGGGCTTAGGAGGAGTCATAGAACGCGATGTGGCCGGAAGCGGCAGTCTTACTTCTACTCAAATATATGCTTCAGTCGCTTATCATCAAATGCTTGGACTAAGCAGCCTTCTTACTGCGGGATTTAATATCGGCTGGGCGAATAAAAGAATTGATCAAAGCAAGCTGACTTTTCCTGACCAGTTCGACGGAAAATTTTTTGATGCTACTTTACCTACGGCTGTCCAGTTGCTCAACAATAGTGTCAGTTATTTTGACATGCAAGCTGGCCTTAATTATGCTTATTTTCCTACAGAAGATGTTTATATCAATGCCGGTTACTCTATTCAACACGTAAACAGGCCAAAGGAAACTTTTTTTGCGGAGGATAATTCCAGCACCATTGCCATGCGGCACATTGGTTTTATCAATGGAATTTTTAAAATGAGTGATGTGGTCATAATAAATCCTGCCGCCTATTATACTATTATGGCAAAATCAAGCGAATTGATGGTGGGATTAAATGCAGCCTATAATCTTTCCGGTAATGGCTCCAAACAAATTATCGGCGGATTGTTTTATCGCTATGGCGATGCCGTGATTCCAATGGTGGGATTGCAGGTGGGGAATGTACGTTTTACTTTCAGTTATGATGTCACCACTTCTTCTCTGAAAAATTTCAATCATTCTTTTGGAGCAGATGAATTTAATGTTTTGGACAAAGGATTTTATAATACTTTTAATGGAAACCGCAAAGAGACCTTGTGTCCTACGTTCTGATTTATCTCTTCAGTAAAACAAGAAATAATGCCGATTTAAATTCCCTCAGGAAAATATAATCAGTCCTAAGATTGAAATAATTCCGGCAGATTTTTGTTTTTAAATAAAAAAAAGGAAGCAAACTTCGTGAATACATTACCGTTATATTGCCTGCTTCTTCAGCGAAAGAAGAAATAAAGAGAATTTCTATTTCTAAAAAGAAACGTTTTTTCCTTACTTAATAATTATATTCTCTTCTCGCCGCATTCCACCTGATTCCGAGGCTTAAAGTATTTGAATCAGCAAGGCCGGTAAATTTCCTGAAAAGATAGCCCCCATCAATAAAAAGATTTTCTTTTAATTCATAAGATACCTGAAAGGTGGCATTCAGGCATTTTACTTTTCGGCCTCCACCAACAAAATATCCATAATTAGAAGTGCGGTTTGTATAAAGTTCAAAAGGATTTCCGCCAAAATCTATTCCGGCAGAATCGAGTCCTTTATAATAATAAATCCCTCTTACATTAATGTACCATTTTGGAGCAGGCTGATACTTTGCAATTCCGATAAATTCCTGGAAGTTAGCTCCTAGTGGATGTGCAAGAAACTGATTGTAATGCGTATAATTTGTTGCTGAATCGTAATGCGAATAAGTAAAAGGCCTAACTCGGTTGCTTTCAAACTGTAAATCAAGATTTTTTATGGTAAATGCGTCCACATATTTTACACCAACTTGATAAGCATATTTGTTTGCCCAATATCCATCATTCTTTGTGATTTCTTTCAATAAAAATTCGTCCAACAAAAATTGCCCGTAAAACTGAAAATGATGGGCAGCATTTGCTTTAAAATCAAATCCCACATGAGCTTTGTCAGGGCTGCCTACATTGCCTTCTACATACCTCAGAAAGATTATCGGGTTCAGATATTCGAAATCGAAATACTGGCTTCTGCCAAACATAATACTTTCAAACAAACCAATGTTCAGCCATTTGGTCACATTCATACTCAGATGATGCATCGCCGCATATTTTCTTACCAACAAATAATCGCCGGTTTTTATAAACGGAGGCATCAGTTCCATAAAAAGATTCTGGTAATTAAATTTCCAAATCCTTGTATTAAGTTTCAGGAATAAATAGCTGTTGGCGTCGTCACTCAAAAAAAGACTGCGGTATCCATCTCCGATAAAATTTTTGTCATACCCAAATTGGATGTCGATGTATTTGGTTGCATTAAAAGTTACATAACCTCGTGCATCAAAATAATCGAAAGCAGTTCCTTTAAATTTTTTGTAAAAGCCAACGCCTGGAACCGCATTGTATTGCGCTACCCTATCCTGGAAAAATGATGGACCACGCTCCTGGTTTTCTGAAATGGTTGAAGAAAATCCGATTTTATTGGAAATCCGTCCGCGAACAGTAACACCGCGTTTATTTAAAAAAATGTTTTCATCATTACCCGATTCTTTTCCAACCTGGAAATAAATAATTGGATTTAAAGCAAGGAAAAAATCTTTGGTATTTACTTCCAGCAGATTCGGTTTCGTAACATATAAAGCATTCCAAATTGGCTTTTTACTTAGAAAAGATTCCTTAGAACCGCTCACCCATTCCGAGTTATCCATCAACAAAGCATGCAAATTATATTTGTCAATCGGCGTTAAATTTCCTCCATTTGCACTATCCAAACTGTCTATCTTTTCTACGGCCGGCACAATTGCTTTTCGGCTGAATGGCTTATCAGAAGAAAAATTAAGCACCGGATTCTTGGTTTGCTTTATTTCCAAACGATCTATTACATCATAATCTTTTGAACCTTCCGGAATATAAGTTGTTTGTGCAAAAATAAATGCAGGATAAAAAAATACGGCAAGAGTAATAACACTTTTTTTAATTTGCATAGAGTTGGATATTAATTATTTAATTTCAGCCTATGCAAAATTATCTTATTAAACATATATCCGTTGTAAATGAAAATAATATTTCTGAAAAAGATGTGTATATAAAAAAAGGGCGGATAGAAAGAATTGGAAATGCGCTGAACATAAAAGAAAAAGTGACCGAAATTAATGGGGAAGGAAAGCATTTATTTCCGGGAGCAATCGACGACCAGGTACATTTTCGCGAACCAGGATTAACGCACAAAGCAAGCATTTATACAGAAAGCAAGGCTGCTGTTGCCGGCGGGGTTACTTCTTTTATGGAAATGCCAAACACAATACCCAACGCACTTACAGAAGATTTGCTTGACCAGAAATATAACATTGCAAAGAACAATTCTTTAGCGAATTATTCTTTCTTCATGGGCGCCAGCAATTCAAACGCGGATGAGATATTAAAAATGAATAAAAGGAAAAATGATGTCTGCGGAGTAAAAATTTTTATGGGTTCCAGCACCGGAAATATGCTGGTTGACAGCGAGCCGGCATTGCATAAAATTTTTAGTGAAAGCGAATTATTAATCGCGACACATTGTGAAGATGAAAAAATTATCAAAGAAAATTATAAGAATTTAAAAAGCATTAAGCCAATTCTTTCTCCTTCTGATCATCCAATTATCCGGAATGAAAATGCCTGTTACACTTCTTCTTCGTTTGCGGTTTCTTTGGCAAAAAAATATAACAGCCGTTTGCACATCCTACATATTACCACTGCAAAAGAACTGGAACTTTTTAGCAACGATATTCCTTTAAAAGAAAAAAGAATAACGGCGGAAGTTTGCGTTCATCATTTGCATTTTACATCGGATGATTATGAAAGATTGGGTTATTTAATCAAATGCAATCCGGCAATAAAAGAATCAAAAAATAAAGAAGCCTTATGGAACGGCTTATTGGATAACCGTTTGGACGTAATAGCAACAGACCATGCACCTCATACGATGGAAGAAAAATTACCGCCTTATGAGCATGCACATTCAGGTTTACCGTTGGTACAACATTCTTTATTAATGATGTTGCATTATTATAAAGAAGGAAGAATTTCTTTGGAAAAAATTGTTGAGAAAATGAGCCATGCAGTTGCAGATTGTTTTAAAATAAAAGAACGCGGTTATATTCGTGAAGGATATTTTGCAGATTTGGTTGTTGTTGATTTAAATAAAAAAACGACTGTAACAAAAGAAAATATTTTATACAAATGCGGATGGAGCCCTTTGATGGGTTTTACGTTTCCGGCAGGGATAACCCATACTTTTGTAAATGGAAATTGTGTTTATGCGCGCCTGAATGACAAAGTCGGACAGGGAAATACGTTGTTTGATGAATCTATAAAAGGAGAAAGGATGAATTTTGAAAAATGAAAATTAAGAATTAAATATTTATGGAGACAGACAAAACCACCTTACACGATCTTTCTATTTTCAATCATGAAGAGGAATTTTCTGTTTTCGATAAATTAAATTTTACCAGAACCACAGGCGGCCGCGAAAAATTGAGACAGATATTCAACAAGTCCTTAAGTGATATTGAATCGATAAGAAATGTACAGAAAACATTGCAATTAATTGCAGCAAAAAAAGAACAGTGGCCGCTTTTGGTGAGCAATGGTACGGTAATGATGATTTATAAATTTTATGAATCTTCTATAGACGAACCGCCTCCAAGGCCAACGCCTTTAACTGCATATTTATACAAACTCCTCCATGGTCCCGATTTTTCACTCATAAAATACTCTATCGGCCACGCCTTTGATTTCATCAAAGGAATGCAACAAATTGTAGCTGCGTTTTTGAATGATGATACGCCTTTGAATTTGAAAAAAGTTTTACAAAAAGCACAGGTCCTTATAGAAAGACATCAGTTTCATAGTATATCAAAATTTGAAAAAGCATCTGACCTTTCTAATCATGAAATGCTCTCATTTGCGTATTACATCCGTTATCACTACAAACAAAATTTTTTAGAACTGGTTGATATTTATTCCCAATTAGATGCCTGGTATGGGATGTCGGTGGCAGTAAAGGAACTTAAACTCTCATTTCCTGTTTTCATTTCTTCTGAGGAGCCGGTTTTAAAAGCAAAAGAATTGTATCATATTTTATTGCATGAGCCGGTTGCTTATGACGTTGAATTAAATCAGAATCACAATTTTATTTTTCTGACAGGCGCAAACATGGCGGGCAAAAGCACGTTTATAAAAGCAGTTGGCAGTGCTGTTTTTTTAGCCCATATTGGATTGGGCGTTCCTGCAGAAAACATGGAGCTTTCTTTATTTGACGGCTTACTCAGCAATATTAATGTAGTAGACAATATCGTAAAAGGAGAAAGTTATTTTTATAACGAAGTGCAGCGGATAAAAAACACCATTCTAAAAGTAAATGATGGAAGAAAATGGTTGATACTGATAGATGAATTATTTAAAGGAACGAATGTGGAAGACGCGATGAAATGCAGCACGGTCGTGATTGAAGGTTTAATTAAAATAAAACGGTCGTTGTTTATCTTATCAACACATCTTTACCAGATTGGTGAAAATTTAAAAGGTTATCTGAACATCGACTTTAAGTATTTCGAAACTGAAGTTACGGATGGGAACCTGATTTTTAATTACCAGTTAAAAGACGGCGTCAGCAACGACCGGCTCGGATATCTAATTCTGAAAAAAGAAAAGGTCATCGAATTACTGGAAGGGTTATAAACCTCTCTTGCTGCAGGAACTTTTCTGCTTCTAAAATATAGACCCTTCCATTATTCACATAAAAACTCTTCTGATCAGAATAATTAATATTGAGTTGAATCGTGCCCTTGCTGTTTCACTAATTTGTTATAGATTCCAAATAGTAAAAAGGGAGCAACCCATTGACCAAAAAATAAACTGCTATGCTTTTTGCCGGCAATCTGCAAAGAAAGTGATGCGGCCATTGCTGATATTGCTGCCCATAAATACATATCAGAAGGAACTTTAGCAGTCTGATTTTCAATTT
>JAICYZ010000386.1 GCA_025933935.1 Chitinophagaceae bacterium | reverse complement strand
GCGTTTATCATAGTAGCAACGGCCTCATTAAAGGTTTTTCATCTTTTAAATTTTCAGGGGTTATGCCTGGTAATATTTTTTCACTTTTATCTAATAAAGAAACAATCAAACTTCTGAAAAGCATCAGGGCAGCAGGATTGCTTTCGATGATCATGGAATACATGCTGACAGGATGATAAGGCACATCGCCAATGTTATCACGATTTAAATCATAACCTTCATATTTGTCCCAATAATTTCCATTAAATGTATTGAGTACAAGGGAACCATTTGTGCCAATATCAAATGTGTTTCCTTTAAAATTATTTTCATAAAAAGCATTGTCATCACAGCTTGCCTGTATTTTTACAGCGTAGCCATTATTGGAAAAAGTGTTTTTATAAAAGTTGTTGCGGCTGCATCCTTCCATATGCAGCGCTGTCGTATTTTTAGTGAAATGATTTCCTGAAATTTCTGCATCGGTAATATCTTTCAGCAAAATGCCGTAAGCCGCACCACCCCAGTTGTTCAGAAAGTAATTGTTGTACATGTGGATGTGATTGGTGTACATCACAGCAACACCTGATTCATTTTCTTCAAAAATATTTCCAATGTAAGTATCATGATGGGAGAACATAAAATGAATTCCATAACGCACATTTTTTCTGCTGATATTTCTCCAAACCAATGAATTAGTAACAAATTCAAAATAAATTCCATCACGGCACCCGGTGATTTTATTTCCGATTATTAAAAGGCTGTCAGACTTCCAGCAATGAATGCCATTGCCACTTTGCACTTCATTTTTTCCATAAGCGGTAATGCGGTTATTTTTTACGGTGCAGCTTCTGCTGTTTTGAAGAGAAATACCAAAATTTGCATCGTCCACAATGTTATTGATCGCTGTAACATGATAGCTGTCGTAAATCATAATCGCACCAATATCTTTAATTTCTGAACGGCCAGTATGCTGCAGATTAAAACCATCAACAGTGATTTCTTTTCCCCTGATAAAAAGAATTTCATGTTTGTATTCTCCATCAATAACGGGATGATTAATTCCTTTTAAAACAATTGATTTTTCAATAATAATTCCTCCTTCTTTGTATAATCCCGGATCTACTAAAACCGTGTCACCATCGTTAGCCATGGACACACCACTTTGAATCGTTTTTAATTCCCTGTTTTTCCCCACCGGAATGGTTTTTTTAACGATTATGTTTCTCCCATTTGCATTTTTGCATGCAAATGAAAAAAGAAGAATCACTATGATGTTTACAATCTTCATTTATTTTTCATTGATAAACTGATCCCAGGTAAGTTGTTCACCTTTAATGTTTTTCATCACATCTTTAAGTTTGCTTTCATCATCGAAGTTGGCAATATTTGCTCCCATCGGCGAATGCAACTCCGGGCTTCTTAAAAGAAAAGCTTTTTCGGCAGGAATAAAATTGTGTGGTTCGGCATAATTCACCAACCAGATGTCTTTAATATCGCTTTTGTTAACTTCATTTGATTTGATAAATCCTGCAATGCAATGCATATCATCAAACTTGTAAACCTTCCCTTTTTTTGTCATGATTTCGGCGCCGAAATGATTATCAGCAATGCTCATTTTGCAAAAACTGCAGGCGTCCTGACCAAGCTTAATCGGCTGTGGGCCTGAGCTACAAGATGTCAATCCAAAAATTAATAAACTTGCAAGCGCTGTTGTAATTTTTTTATTTACTGTTAACATAACTGGTTTTTCTTTTTTTTTAAATTGAATGATGAAAGCGAATAACAATAACAATCCGGTACCAATGAAAATCCAACCTCCGGTATCAGGAATAGAATATGCGCCAAAATTCAACAGCTGTTTATAACCGAAAATTGGCGGCTGATAGCTCATTCCCGGAACCTGGATTGCCGCATTTGGATCCAGATCGTGACCATAATTATAATTCCATCTGTAAAAATCAACCATTGAAATTACACCAAATAAAAAGAAAGAAACGAGCAGGCTTAGAAGCCATTTTCTTTTATTAATGATGGCAACGAAAAAACAAAATGCGGCAAAAAACCCAATGATATAAGGCAGTACAGTGAATTCAATAAAATTATTGGCATGAAGCGTTTTCATTCCAATGTAATGATTGAGCCCGTTGATCACATCTACATTTCCACCGAGTTTATTCGGATACATTTTCAACACAAGGCCTTCAGGATATTGAGGAGCGGCCAGTTCGATCTGCCACAATGGAACAAATAAAACCACTATCAGCGCTAATCCGCAGAGAACGGTGATGATCCTGGCGAGTACGGTCAATTTTTTATCTTTCATTTCAAAAATTTAATGCTTTATTGTTTATTGCTTTTCAGGAAACAAAAACAGAAAAAGCGCTTATTTATTTCTTTGCTGGCGGCAAAAGCACATTGTCAATTACATAGATCATCCCATTGCTTGCCGGAATGGAAGCTATAATAGTTGCTGAATTATTCAACATGGTTTTTCCGTCTTTCACACTTACCGTTACGTTATCACCGTTTACCATTCCCAACGTTTGCCCGTCAGTAAAGGCTTGCGGGCTTAATGCTGACATGAAAACATGATATTGAAGAATGTTTTGCAGCTCTTCTTTTTTATCATCTTTCATTAATCCCTCAACAGTGCCTTTTGGCAATTTATCGAATGCTTCATTGGTTGGAGCAAACACCGTAAACGGACCTGCATTTGAAAGAGAAGTAACGAGGTCAGCTTGTTTTAAAGCAGCCACCAGCGTTG
>JAICYZ010000335.1 GCA_025933935.1 Chitinophagaceae bacterium | reverse complement strand
GCTGGTTCTGATTCCTAATTCTGAATTATTAATTGTAATGATCGGATAACGCTGCCGGCTTTCTTCCAAAAATCAACATCCTCTTTAGCTTTGAGAGTAAATTCTATTTCCATATATCAATTAAAAAAAATTTTGCACTTCTCTCTTTTTTCTCTTAGTTTTATTTCTCCTAATAATTTGTGAAAACGAAAACCAGTATCGAATTAAAAATTCCTCAGTATGATAAAATTCAGTGAATTAAAACAAGGAGATTATGTACTTGCAGAAAGCGACGGCCAGGCATGGCGTGGCGAAGTGACCAATTTTAATGGTGATGAAAAAGAAATTTGTGTCAACAACGGTATCCAGGAGATGTATTTCAACGAAGAAGATCTTTATCCGCTGCCACTTGATGAAGAGCAATTATTGAAATTAAAGTTTACCAAACATGTAAACGAAGATGGCTCGGTAAAATATATGAAAGGCGCTTTCAGAATACAAACACCGGAACAGGATGATTTTTCTCATTTTGAAATCTGGTACAGAGACGAAAAAAGAATTATTACTCATCCGATTCCGGTGCATGTTCTACAGAATCATTATACAGCGATGACGAAGGTTCATCTTACTGAAGAAGCGATTTAAATTACTTCTTACTTCAAAGAGGCGCTCATCAATTGCGTTTTAATATTTACGTTTTCAGTAAGGGTTAAATAACTCAATTGAATTAAAGTTGAACTTTCTATAAGCCCATAATTAGGTGCATAGTAACTATCAATAGCTGAAGTAAATCCAGAAGGAATTAATTGTGATGAAAGGGATGTGGAAACGTGTATCACATTTGTATAATTAACTCCATTCACGGTCCTGGAGATTCCCTTTTCAACAATCTTGTTTGTTGCAGTAAGGGTTACAGGTATGGGAATATTTGGAACAGTCAAATTGAAATCCTGTGTCCATGTAGAACCTGCAGCCAGGTTATCTTTTAAATACAGCCTTTCTACATTAACTCCTCCACTCACAGGAATGGAATCGAATTGATAATAATCATTTCCTGAAAGAGCAAGATAATTGTTGCCGCCATAAGAATAATTGTAAACATGGTATTTTCTGCCATTGATGGTAGAATCCTGCGAAGTTGAGGTAACCGTATAATCAGAAGTGTTGGGAGTAGCTCCTGATGAATCTACTTCATGATAACTCCAGGTACTTCCGGCATTCGCATTCATATAACTGCTGTTAGTTGGAGTAGTTGTGCCGGAATCGTCTTTCTTGCTGCATGCAGTAAAAAATAGGGTTACTGCAAAAAGAATAATGAGCTTTGTTTTCATGTTTTACTTTTTTTAGGGTTGAATGCAAATATAGAAAAATATATAATGCAGTACAGGCGTGTAAACAATAATAAATGTGGCGGGCGGGGGAAATGATAATTTTACCACATATTTTGAAAATAAACAGAAAAACACGGTATTTTTTTTCAATAAAATTAAAATATTAAACTTATCTTTGCGCCTCCAAAAATAATATGGCCAAGCAAGCATTAATTAAACAAGACGGTACAATCCTGGAAGCCTTATCCAATGCGATGTTCAGGGTAAAGCTTGAAAACGGCCACGAAATTTTGGCGACAATTTCCGGTAAAATGAGAATGCACTATATCCGGATTTTGCCAGGCGATAAAGTAGGCGTAGAGATGAGCCCTTACGATTTATCAAGGGGACGAATCATTTTTAGATATAAATAACAAACTTTTCACAGGTAAAAAACAAAGTGAGATCATGAAAGTAAGGGCTGCAATTAAAAAAAGAAGTGTTGACTGCAAAATCGTTAGACGAAAAGGGACGCTTTATGTAATCAACAAAAAGAATCCACGCTTTAAACAAAGACAGGGATAAGGCTGAAAGCAGAAGGCTTAAAGCCTGTTGAAATCAAAAATTAAAAATCAAAAATTAAAAATTCTTATGGCGCGTATTGCCGGTATAGATTTACCCAAAAACAAAAGAGGCGAAATTGGCCTTACTTATATATATGGTATTGGCAGATCCACTGCCCGTTATATTTTAGAAAAGGCCAATGTCGATATCAATAAAAAAGTGAATCAATGGAATGATGAGGAACAAACCGCCATCAGGAACATTATCAGTAGCGAGTTTAAAACAGAAGGCGCTTTACGCAGTGAAGTGCAGACTAACATTAAGCGCTTGTTGGATATTGCGTGTTATCGCGGATTAAGACATCGTAAAGGTTTGCCGTTACGTGGCCAGCGCACACGCACGAACAGCCGCACGCGGAAAGGAAAACGCAAGACTGTTGCCGGAAAGAAAAAGGCACCTAAGAAATAAAATCAGTTTTGAGCTGCCAGCAATCAGTTGGCGGCTCAAGGTTTTTATAAGGCTTATTTTTTTTGAATCAATACCAGATATCTTAAGCCGGAAATAGGGTTGATTCAGTCCCGATAACGATCGGGAATCATTTTTTAAAAGATTACCTACAGAATTTCATTATGGCAAAAGCAACAAACACAAAAACAAGTGCAAAAGCTGCTTCAAAGAAAAGGGTTGTAAAAGTAGAACCTTACGGAGAAGCACACATCGTAGCAAGTTTCAACAACATCATTATCAGTTTAACCAACAAGCAAGGCCAGGTTATATCATGGTCTTCTGCCGGTAAAATGGGCTTCCGTGGTTCTAAAAAGAACACACCTTATGCTGCCCAGATGGCAGCGGCCGATGCAGCAAAAGTAGCATCAGACGCGGGTTTAAAACGTGTGGATGTTTTCGTAAAAGGGCCAGGCTCCGGCCGTGAAGGAGCGATCCGGTCTTTATCACAATCAGGTATTGAAGTAGTAATGATCAAAGACATTACTCCTTTGCCACACAATGGTTGCAGGCCTCCAAAAAAGAGAAGAGTTTAAGAAATGTCTGATGGATGATTTATCGATGTATGATTTAAAGGAACTTTTTCAAATCAGACATCTGAAAATCCGACATCCTAAATTTTATATATTGTTTCATAACCGGGTGCACCATTAATTTTCGATTTTTAATGATGATGCACCGACACTAAAAAATCAAATAAACAATTATGGCTCGTTACACAGGACCAAAAACCAAAATCTCCAGGATATTCGGAGAGCCGATTACAGGCAATGGAAAATGGTTGACAAAAAACAGCAACCCTCCGGGGATGCACGGAGCAGCACGCAAGCGCAAAAGCCTTGGTGAATATGCTCTTCAGCTTCGCGAAAAACAAAAAGCCAAATACACTTATGGCTTGCTCGAAAAACAATTTCACAATACGTTTGATGAAGCCGCACGCCGCAAAGGTGTTACAGGCGAACAATTGATCAAATTACTGGAAGCCCGTTTGGATAATACCGTTTTTCGTCTTGGAATCGCTCCAAGCCGTCAGGCCGCACGCCAGTTAGTTTCTCACAAGCATATTACTGTAAACGGAGAAGTATTGAATATTCCTTCTTATTCGTTGAAACCCGGAGACGTTATCGGACTCAAAGAAAAAGCAGCACACAATTCTTCCATCACTTCAAATCTTCGTCCTAAAAATCCAAAGTTCAATTGGCTTGAATGGAATGAAGCAGAAATGAAAGGTACTTTTATTGCCTATCCCGAAAGAGAAAGTGTTCCTGAAAATATTAAGGAATCTCTCATCGTCGAATTGTACAGTAAATAATGATTTGCTTACAGTAAACTAATAAATAAACAAGTTTCCTAATTAAAACTCTTTATCTCCAAAGGGAGTTAAGATAAAATCTAAAACAAAATAAAAAATGGCCATTTTAAATTTTGTAAAACCAGACAAAATTGTTCTTCAAAAAAGTACAGATTTCGAAG
>JAICYZ010000247.1 GCA_025933935.1 Chitinophagaceae bacterium | reverse complement strand
GTCATCCGGTGCGAGATGTGCGGGGAAAGCGGCGATAGGATCCTGGTATTTTTTAAAGGCAGTTTTCTTGCCATCGCCGCCATATTCAGGCGCCAGTATCAGCTTCTTCTGAAAAGGGTCATAATAAACAAATGGCCATCCCGCATCTGAACCCTTATGTAATTCATACAAAGTTTCCGCCGGCAATTCCTGGCTTTGTTTGGAACTGTAATACTGAGGGAACTTATCATCAAATTGTCCGCGTCCGTGTTGGGTTGCAAACAAGGAATGCGTATGGTCATTCCACGCAAGGCCTACTGCATTTTTTATTCCTGTGGCATAATGAACTGCATCGCCATAGCTTTGATGCAGCTTGTCCGCTTTAAACTGCCACACACCTCCAACTGAATCTAAAAGAGGACAACCTACAATTCCTTTTCCTGAACCTTCCTGCCTGCACGCATCATTGTAAGAACCTACGGTTACATACAAATTATTTTGATCGTCAAGGGCAATAGATTTTGAATTATCTGCTTCGTGGTCAACCAGTGCCTGCACGATTTCTTCAGCTTTACCTGGATCAATTACTTCGCCCTTATCACTCAATTTATACCTGAAAACGCCGGTGTTGGAAGCAGAATATAGATAGCCGTTATGGATGGTGATACCGGTGCCGGGATAACCCGCAAAAGCTGCTATTTTATCAAGCAGCCCGTCCCTGTCAGTATCCTTCAACATATAAATTCCTTTTCCATCCTGCAGCGAGCTAAAATTCACATACACATCCCCGTTAGCATTGATCGCGATGTGCCTCAAATGTCCCAATGAGTTAGCAACGATGGTGGCTGAAAAACCTTCAGGAAGCGTAAGATCGGCTTTAGGAGCAGACGTACTTTCGGTGTCAGCAGGTACCTTTTTATCGCTATTATTACTATTACAGGCAGATAAACCTGCTGCAAGAATTAAGACTGACATGCAGGCCAAAGGGATTTTCGTATTCATGAATTTGGAAATGATTTTTACAATAGTTAATAGCGCCAAAAAGCAGGCGAAGCTAATTAAAAAATAGCCTTTTGATAAGACTGTGAAAATAAAAATCAACCGGATTTGTTGGTTTACTGATAACATAATTATCCCTCGCCTTAGCGTTACTCCCGTGAAAATGAAGTAAAGATCCCCTTTTTAGAGTCTACTTATCCTTAACGAGATATCCATATTTGGTTTTGTAGAAGATCAGGGGCAGGATTCACCCCTGCCCTTACTTCACCCCTGCCCTTGGCAGAAACCAAACCGGTTATCAAAAACCGGCATTTACACTCTCAAACTGTTTACACAATCTACTTTACACTCTCCTGCAAAGTAATCCGGTTGCCACCTTGCATTGATACTGTAGTTTCCTATCAGCCAAACAAAATATCACTTTTTGGACTTACTATGATTTTAGAATTTCAATCGGCTGACTTTTTGCGTGGCAAGTTATAAAATAGAGGCCGTCAAAGCGATCGGGTTATAAACAATATTAAATCTCTTAATGAGAGAAGCAAGGATGAATAAAAATCAATTTGATAAATTACGACTCGACTTATCTGTCAAAGCAAAGAACGGACTTGACTTTACATTAGCTGCTGCATTGATCTGGATATTAATTTCTGTTGTTTGGACAATGCATATTAATAGTTACAACAAATCTATACTCACTTTTATTGTAGGCGCATTATTACTACCTCTGGCCTTCTTGTTTTCGAAATTGTTTAAGACTATGTGGACAATACAGGAAAATCATTTGCAACCATTGGGACTTCAACTAAACTTTGCACAATTATTTTATTTTCCTTTTTTGGTTTTCGTACTGATAAAATCACCGGTTTATTTCGTGATGACTTATGCAATTATAACCGGAGCGCACCTCTTTCCTTATGCCTGGTTTTATAAAACGATTCTATACGCCATTTTTGCCGGAATAATAACAGTCGGATCATTGCTTCTCGCTCTGCTAATGCCAATTGATAAAATGTATCTTGTACCTGTTTTTACATCTGCATCATTGATGATACTGACATTACTTTTATATTTTGATAGCAATCAGAAACGAAAGAAATATATCTAAATCGATATCAATAATCGTATATCCTTAACAACAGAGCAAACGTTCAGCAATTGCCTTATACCACCAATAACAGCAGCCGAAGCCGATTAAAAAATTCCCTGCTAACAAGGAGAATAAGTTTTCGGGCACTATATACCGTTGTTCCAGAATTGAAAGTATAATGAAAAATATTTTTTGTTTAAAACTAATTTTTTTATACTTTGTACTTCCTAATATCAACACTGCATCTGGGATTTAATCCCTTCATCTCAAACGATTTGATATGCGAAAAATTACCTTTCTTTTTGTTGCAATACTTTGCTTTTTTATAACCAACGCACAGCAGGCAAATATAAATAAGCAGTTGAATGGCTTTGACCAATACATGGCCGAAACGCTCAAAGACTGGAACACACCTGGCGCGTGCGTAGGCATAGTTTATAAAAACAAGCTCGTTTTTGCCAAAGGGTACGGATATCGCGACTATGAAAAAAAACTGCCTGTTACGCCAAATACTTTATACCAGATTGCTTCCAACACAAAGCTATTTACAACAATCGCAACCGGAATGCTTGTAGCTGAAGGGAAACTTGACTGGGACAAGCCCATAAAAACTTATGTTCCTTCCATTCAGTTTTATAATGATGAGCTTAACAATACAGTTACCATTCATGACATGCTTTCACACCGGACTGGCATTTCCCGACATGATTTGATTTGGTACAAATCAGATTTCTCAAGAAAAGAATTGTTTGAAAAGTTGAAATACCTGGAGCCAAGCCAGCCTTTAAGACAGGGATTTTTATACAACAATTTAATGTATGCTGCAACCGGCTATATCATTCAGCTTTTAACCGGGAAGACGTGGGAAAATTTTGTCCGTGAAACCATCCTTTCACCGCTTGGCATGAAGAGCACGGTTTTTACCATTGCTGATATGATAAAACAGCCGGATTACGGCGTGCCTTTTAATGAAAAAAGAGACACAAATATCTTATACCGCATTCCATTTTATGAGGAAACCGAAGGAGTGGGTCCGGCAGGCTCGATCATTTCAAATATAAATGATATGTCTCACTGGCTTATAGCATTGATGAACGATGGAAAATATGAAGGCAAACAAGTGCTTCCATCATCAGCAGTAAGGGCTAGTTTAACGCCTTCCGTTGCATTGCCAAATACAAATCTGGATAAGGGCTATACTGAAATTTTAGATCCGGTTTATTGTATGGCCCGCGAACAGGCATCTTACCGCGGCCACCTTTTATTATTTCATGGCGGCGATCTTCCCGGCTTTCATTCACAAATCTCTTATATGCCAACAGATAGCATTGGTGTGATTGTGTTTGTAATTGGAGACCAAAGCCAGCCGCTTTATAATATCATATCTTATAACCTTTATGAGCGGCTCCTGGGCCTTTCGCTAACCCCGTGGAGCCAAAGAATATTAAAAGATGTGAAAGAAGGTAAAAGGATCGATAGAGAAGGAAGAGGAAAAGCTGCCGTCGGCAAAGTTGAAGGGACAAAGCCATCTCATCCTTTGGAAGATTATACAGGTGAATATGAAAATGATGCTTATGGAATAATTAAAATAACTCAAAAAGATACAGCCTTACAGTTCACGCTGCATCGTATTTCTCTGCCTCTTTATCATTTTCACTACGACCGTTTTGACACACCAAATGATGAAGAAGATGGACAATATTCATTAAACTTTCGCACAAATCCACAGGGGGACATTGGCAGTTTTACAATTTCATTGGATCAAAGTGAAGCTACTTTTACAAAAAAACCAGACCGGTCATTAAGTGATTCAAGCACCCTTTCCCAATACACCGGCAAATATGAAATAGCAGGAACTATTATCACCGTTGAATTGAAAAATGAAAACAAACTTTTTGTTACTGTTCCAGGCCAACCTGCCATTGAACTTATTCCATATAAACCAAGGTTATTTCATACAAAAGAGTTTGCAGATATGACAATAGAATTCATTACGCAAAACGGAAAAGTAACTGCCATGAAGCAAAAAGACCCCTCTGGTGAATATGAAATAAAGAAAAAATGAGAAGTATTTAACGTTAAACAATAATTGCAGTTATAGTAGCGTGGCTGATTGCACTTTAGAGGTGACACCTTTTCAAAAGGTGTGTCACCTCTTTAAAAACTCTTTTCTTTTTCTATTTTTTCTTCCCCTGTTTTTCCCGGCTTTTCAAACATCTCCGCTCGTCAACTAATTATACAACTCATCCACTCAATTATTCTTCTCTTCTTCAAAAAATTGTTGTACAGTCCCCAGCCTCGCATGTTCTTGTAATTCATCGATAATTTTGGATGCTTTCTTTCCCTGGCGGTTTATGATGTCAAGGTTGCTCATCAGATCGTGAGCTGATTCTTTTTTGTCTTCTTCATTAGCGGAAGAAACAATTTCCTCCACCAGGTCTTTGGAAACCTCTGAAAAGTTATTGACAAAATTTAAGGGATTTTGAATTTCATGAGCCATCCGCTTGGCCATCACACCAAAAGCAGCCATCTTTTCCGACTGCACTAATTGTTCCTGCGTGTTTTTCAGGTGATCGTAGGCCGTGGTGAGTTGCTCGTTCGCTTTTTGTTTGTAGCGATACCGGTTGATCAATGCGATCAGCAACAACAGCAATATGGCGGCGCCCACAATAAACGAATTGCGTATGTTGCGCTGGCGGATGTCTTTCTTTTCCTGGGCTGCTTTGGCTGCCGCCTCTTTTTTGTCAAAGGCGTATTGCATGGCAGTCTCCGTCAGCTTTTTATCTTTTTCCATATTAAACACCGAGTCCTTAAAGAGCGCATAATTTTTATAACTCTGCAATGCGCCTTTATGATCGCCAAGGAGCATCTGGATGTCGCTAAGCCGCTCATAATTGGCAGACAAACTCGTGAGGTCACCAATTTCTTTAAAAATGGTCAACGCGCTGTCGGTATACACTTTTGCTTTTTGCAATAAAACGGTTTTTCCTGCAGCGCCGGTAGTGTCCTTTGCCATGGTCAGGAACGCTGCTCCGATATTACCAAGATTTGTTGCCACGCCGATCTGCAAGCCGAGCTCTTTGCTCAGTTGCAGCGCAGGAAGTAAAGAAGCTAGCGCTTTGTTATAAGCTTTTTGTTCACTGTAAAGAACGCCCATGTTTCCAAGGTTTCGGGCGATGCCGTTTTTATCGCCCAGTTCCTGGTAAAGTTGCAGCGACTTCGATTCGTACTCAAGTGCTTTTTGCTCGTCCGACAAATTGTGATACAGCTCGCCGATATCGCCGAGGTTGGCAGCTATCCCGCTTTTATTGCCCAATGACTCGTCGATCTTATTTGCTTTGGTAATGTACTCAAGCGCTTTCTGATAATCGCGCTGACTGTTGTATACGATGCCGATATTGCACAGCGTAGCGGCCATATCTGCTTTGTTGCCGAGCTCTTCATTGATTCGCAGCGCATCAAAATAATTTTTCAAAGCTTCCGGATAATTTGATTGATACCAATAAAGCACTCCCATATCACCAAGTATTCTTGCTGTGCCTGTTTTGTCGCCCGTTTCCCTGAACAATTCGAGCGCCTTTGTATCATATTCCAGCGCCTTCGGATAATCGGATTTGCCATAGCCATAATTGCCGGCAATGGTTCTG
>JAICYZ010000356.1 GCA_025933935.1 Chitinophagaceae bacterium | reverse complement strand
TTTTGTGCGAAATTCTCTATTTGAATTATTTGTTCGTTTGCCGCAGGATAAACTTGCAAAGGCTCACTGGCAAATGATTCTGCCTTATTATTGCCAACAGCAATGATTTGATAATCCTCATATTTGTTTGTATCAATTTTCATGGACGTATCGGAAGTTTCTTTGAACAGTTTCCCGTTTTGCAAAATTTTATAAGAAATATTTTTGCTCGTATCCTTCCATGAAATTGTTGCACCATTATCATTTACCTTCGGCATTTGCGGACTAAAAATGTTTTCAACGTCGTTGATTTTTTTAGAAGAAATATCAATATTTGATAAAATAATTTTAATCTGGTGATTTCCGTGTAAGGCCGATGAAACTTGGTGGTCAGCAGACTCTTTTCCATCAATTGAAAAAGATTTTATTGAATTTCCATATCCCTCCATTTCAATATTTAAAAGTGAATTGCGGTATTTAAAATTATCAAGTGTTCTTTTGCCATTAAACACTTTTGGTACAAAAGGAGCGAAGGAAAGATTATCTGTATTGAATTGCATTCCGAATAAAACTTTATAAACAAGGCTGATGCTTCCTGAAAGGCTCCAGAGCATATTGCTTGAATTAATTTGTGTGCCTGCATAATCTCCGTTGGCAGCCACAAAATTTTCTTTATTAGTAAGAAATAAAGCAGCCGGCCGGTACACTGAACTTATTGCTTTTACTACAGATGCTTCATTTCCGGCTTTAGCTGAAGCGAGCGCCCAGTAAGATTCAACAAAAGGCCATACTGCATTGTTGTGATATGGAGGAATACCGGGAATTTGTGGATAAATACAAGTAATGCCATAAGGAGTAACCGGTGTATTTGATACAATTTTTTCGTGCTTTTCTTTGCTCGCAACATCAAAAAATATCGACAACGCTTCTCCAAGCGCCTCTGATTTTGGGGAAAGAATCTTAAAATCCCTTCCATATAAATATTGTCCAAAATATCCTTTATCCTCCTGCCACAAATATTTGTTTACTCCATCTTTTATCTGGGCGGCAACTTGGCGATATTTTCTGGCGTCATCCAGAAATCCAAGCACAGAAGCCATTTCAGCCAAAACAGTATTTGCTTCAAAATGTACTGCATTCGTGCCAAGGCATTCTGATTCGTAAATATCTGCAGGCTGCATCCATACAGGATAGGTTTGCTCGCGCCAGTCTAAAAAAGAAGATTCTCCTTTCATCATTCCTGTTTGTGTATCATGAATATTATGGAGGTCATCGTCAATGGAATTTTTTATTACCTGGTACACGTATTTCAGCCATTCTTCATCGCCGGTTACTTTATAAACTTCCCAGGCTGCCACTGCCCAGATTTCGCGGTCGGTAGAAATCGGATAAGCGCCGCCTGTGCCCGTATCCTGGATTATTTTGCCATTCTTTACTTTCTTCTTCAAACTGATCATCGCTACTTTTGGTTGCAAAATTCCCATGGATAAAATGATGCTGTAACTAATATCCCGTGTCCAAACGCCTGCCCATTCTTTGCCGGTGCGAAATGTGCTATCCGGTTCTATCGCATTTTGCATTTCTTCCAGCGCAAGATTGTACAAAGCATCGGGCAACACATCTGCTGAATGATATTGGGGAAAAGCACTAATGTCTTTTGTTAACTTCCATGAATTTGCAGTTTTATTTGCTTCCGGATTTTGATTGAGCGTCAAAGAAATTTCATAAATTCCATCTTTATTATCATCATTCAATTGCAATTCTTCATGAGAATATAAATTATTAAAATCCCATGTGAGGGGCGCTGTATTTCCTGCAACAAAAACGCCTTTAAAATCGTCTTTATAAATTTTCTTCCCGTCGTATGTAACGTAAAAACCATTCTCTTGAAACGATTTTAAAACATCGTTCATATCCACACGTAAAGTAAGTTTGGTGTCTCTCTGTAAATATTCAGCCGCAGAAACTTTTGTTGAATCTTGATACTGATTTCCAAATTTTAGAACCGGTGTTTCATAATTTCCGTTTCCGCCGGCGCAAATAATGGAATTGTCTTTCCCCGGCGGGGCGGAATTATCACCGCCGTTGATACTAAATTTAAAAATAACTTTTGGGCTTATATATTCGTTTGCTGCGCTTTTATAATTCGATATAATTTCATTTCTTGAAATGGCTTTTGCGACAAATGTATCCTGCACAACACTGTCGCCGTAGACAGAAAATTCTTTTGACTGATAGATGGCATGATTGTTATTCATGACTTTACAACTATTAAGAACCGTACCAATGATGAGCAGAATTAAAATGTATTTATTGTTCATGTAGGAAAATTAAAGATTATTTATTGACATATACTAACATTCTATTAAATCAGCATTGCGCAGCTTTTATGAATTTCTACCACCCGGGAACTTCTTTCAACTTCTCAAAAATGCATAAATATTATTTAATTATTTTAAATGGTTATTTATCTTAAAATAAAATCCGAATATTTGTGATCTTAAAAATTAAACAAGTAAAATGACAAAACGATTTAAACAGATTTTTATAGGAATGGCGCTGATGGCTTCATTGCCTTTTTACTCTTTTGCGCAAACGGATTCGGCTTCTGCAGATACAAAAAAAGTGGCTCCAAATGATTGGCATGAATTAGACCGGGCAACGACCGGTTATTACGGCATCAGTCTCGACAAAGCTTATGATTTTTTAAAAGGCAGAAAAAGCAAAACGGTTGTAGTGGCTGTGATCGATAGCGGCGTAGATACATTACAGGAAGATTTGAAACCGGTTCTCTGGCACAATCCGGGAGAAATTCCGGGAAATGGAATTGATGATGACCATAATGGATACGTAGATGATGTGTATGGATGGAATTTTATCGGCGGAAAAGATGGGAAAAACGTGCACCAGGATTCTTACGAGGCCGCCAGGGTTTATTGGAAATTAAAAGACAAATATGACAATAAAACTGTGGATACTACCTCAATGAATGCCGCTCAAAAAGCAGAATATGCAATGTATCTCAGAGCAAAAGATGATGTAACCAAAGGTGTTGATCCCGCAGAACTTTTACAAATGCAAAGAATATTGCCGGTTCTGGAAAAAGGTGATTCTGTGATCCAAAAAGACCTTGGCAAAACAGAATTTACCGGTAAAGATGTTCAGGGTTATACTTCCCAGGATCCTGACGCAAAAATCGCAGCGGCTATATACCTCAACATGGCAAAAGCTAACAAGAGTTATGATATTTCAAACACAGACATTCTGGATTATCTCCGTGGACAAATTCGTAAAGGCGAAGCTGCTTCTACCCCACCGGAAAATTTCAGAGATGAAATTGTAAAAGATAATCCGAACGATATCAATGACCGTTATTACGGAAATAACGACGTAATGGCTGGTACGCCTTCTCATGGAACGCATTGTTCAGGTATTATCGCGGCT
>JAICYZ010000451.1 GCA_025933935.1 Chitinophagaceae bacterium | reverse complement strand
TGCTTCTGCTACTGCTATCTATGGTGCAAGAGGCGCCAATGGGGTAGTCATCATTACTACCAAAGGCGGGCACAAAGGAAAGAGTACGATCAGCTATAACGGGCTTGTAGGTGTTCAAAAAGTGCCGCATGAATTGAGTGTGATGAATCCTTATGAGTTCGTGTTATATCAATATGAAAGAAGCCGTGGAAGCACCCAGAACGAACAGAACTTTTTAAATACTTATGGCACATGGAACGACCTTTCTTTATACAAGCAAGCGCCTTTTGTTGACTGGCAGAACCAGGTGTTTGGCAGAAGCGCTTTCATGCAAACACATAATGTAAGTATTTCCGGTGGTGGAGAAAAAACACAATTCAATCTAAGCCTTACTTACAACAAGAACGAAGCGGTCATGCTGAATTCTGACTATGATCGTAAGCTGGTAAACTTTAAGCTGAATCATGAAGTAAGTAAAAATTTTAAAGTAGGATTTAATGTACGCTTTGACAACCAGGTGATCAATGGTGCCGGAACTTCCAATCCCGGTAGCAGCGGCTTAAACTTTTTGAGACAGGCTGTTCGTTATATTCCTTATTTGTCTCCTGGACAGGAAGTGGCCAATTACGATCCTACTTTAATCGATGAAACAAGTGGAAACGGATTGTATATTGTAAACCCGCTTTTATTGATCAATTCGCAATTCAAAAAACAATACCAGACTTTAGCAGGACTGAGTGGCTATGCTGATTATACGTTAACCAGGTTTCTTTCTTTCAGAACAACTGTTGGCTTTGACTATCACGATTACAGAACCAACAGTTATGACGATAGTTTGAGTTCCAATTCAATCTCCAATGGTTCCGGTATGCCGATAGCAACCGTACAACAAAGTAACAGGCAGACATTCGACAATTCCAATGTGTTCACTTTTACCAACAGGAAATTTGATGGAGATTTTAACGTGAACAATACTTTTGATTTTATTGCCGGACAGGAAACATATGAAGTAAGAAATGAAAGCAATCAAATTGTTCAACGTTTTTTCCCGTTGGGAACCAGTGCTGAAAAAGCGTTGGGAAATCTGAACCTCGCCAGTCCGCCCGCAGGAATTTCAGAGCCGGCGCCCACAAGTAACGAGGATGTGCAACGCATTTCATCATTTTTTGGCAGATTAAATTATGGATATAAAGATAAATACCTGGCTTCCCTGAGTATGCGGGCAGATGGTTCGTCGGTATTTGCTCCCGGCCGCCAATGGGGTTATTTTCCGGCGGCATCCTTTGCCTGGAAAATGTCGGAAGAAAAATTCATGCAGGGCTTAGAGCCATTTCTTTCGAATGTAAAACTTCGTCTCAATTACGGCGAAGCAGGAAATAACCGGATCCAGTCTTTCCTTTTCCTGACACAGTTTAATACAGACCAGAATTATTATGGTTTACAAAATCAATTAGTCACTGCATTTGGTTCTGCATCGTTATCTAATGCATTTTTAAAATGGGAATCAAATGTTACCCGGAACGTAGGCCTTGATTTCTCTTTGTTGAATAATC
>JAICYZ010000313.1 GCA_025933935.1 Chitinophagaceae bacterium | reverse complement strand
TATTCCCAAGCCGAGATTATAACCGGCTTCAGAAAAAAGTTCTACAGAAAATGTATCTCCTTTAGAAGCAGCGTCCATAATCGCCTGGCAAGATTGTTCAACATGTTCAAAGGAAAGATTGTTAAGAGCTGACATCTTGCCCTTTTCAAGGCCCGTGATGGCTTTTTCCATTATTGCCAATAGGGAAGTTTCTGTTTCAAGGCAACCGGTTTTACCACAACTGCATATTTTTTTGTTGTCTTTAAAGACAGGAATATGGCTGAATTCTCCGGCAAATCCGTTATTTCCGCGAAAAAGCTGACCGTTCAATATCATACCTAAGCCAACACCCCAACTGATATTGATGACCATGACGTTCTTCAGGCCACGGGCAGTTCCCAATCTCATTTCTGCAAGCCCGATCAGGCTTGAATCATTATCGATCAATACCGGAATATCAATTTCAGATTCCAGGTATGTTACAATGCTTTCATTTCCGCTGAACAAAAACGAATGATTAATTCCTTTTTTAACATCAACAAAACCCGGCATGCTGATTCCTATCCCAATCACCTTTTCTTTCGGAACACGCGATTTTTCAATGAAAGCAATTAAGGAATCTTTCAATTGCGCCAATGCCCGATGGTTGTCTTTTAAGGGAAGTTCAATCTTCTCGATTTCACCGACCAGATTGTTGTGCATGTCCAGGATTCCAATTTTGGTAATCAACTGATCCATTGCGACTGTTATAATATAATTCAAATCATTTCTCAGTGAGTACATCTGGGGGCGCCGCCCTCCCGTAGAATTTGCATAACCGGTCTCGATCACACTTCCCTCATCAATCAATTCATTTAAAAAACGGGTAGTGAAGGGGAGGCTTTTATTTGTTAAAATACTTAAGTCAGCGCATGATAACATTTTTGAGAAATAAAGATGTTTTTTCAGCAGTCTTTTATAAGCATTTTGTTTATCCATGGCGATAAATGCAATTAGTATAGAAACTTTTTAAATAGTTTCACAAAGTAATAACACTTCCTAAACATAATATACATCGATTTTACCTTTTTCTTCTTTAAAATAAACATTTAAAAAGTTTTTGTTTGAAATTTAAAAGCGTAAAAGCTTTTATTTGTTCGTTTGATGTATTTAAAATACTTTTCTTTGCCGTAGAAAAACAGTAGCAGTAAAATGAAGAAAAAAGAAGAAATGCCACGTTCTGTAGGTGAGTCCTATTCATTTTTTGAAGACGTGTATGATGTTGTTCGTCAAATTCCAAAAGGGCGCGTTACTTCTTTCGGCGCTATTGCCAACTACCTGGGTACTAAAAGCTCTGCAAGAATGGTAGGATGGGCGATGAACGGCGCACATCACGCAACTCCGAAAGTACCGGCACACCGCGTATTGAACCGCAACGGCATGTTAACGGGAAAAGCACACTTCGCCACACCAACTTTGATGGAAGAATTATTACTAAAAGAAAAAATAGTCGTAGAGAATGATACGGTAGTCAATTTTGAGAAATTATTTTGGGATCCGGCGAAGGAACTAAAAATATAAGGGCGGGAATATTGATATTATTACGAAAACAAAAACATCGATTTTTGTTCTTTTACTGTTGGAAACCAATCACTTATCAGGAATAGTAAGGGCTAATCAATAAATACACCGCTACGCCGCTGATTGCTACGTAAAACCACACAGGCCACGTAATTCTTGCCAGTTTTTTATGTTTTTGGTAATCACCGCTTAGCGCCCGATAGGCTGTAAACAAAATAAATGGCAGAATAATGCCGGCAAGCGGAATGTGTGTGATAAGGATAAAATAATAAATATATCTTAAAGAACCGGCGAGGTTTTTCTCATCCAGACTGACTATTCCATCGTGATTCATATCGCCAAACTTGGTTTCTCCGCTTAACAAGTGATGGCAAACATAAGAGATTAAAAAAAGTACAGAAAGAATGATGGCAGTGAGCATGATCCTTTTGTGAAGCACATACCTTTTTGATTTTACAGCAATTAATGCAAGAACCAATAAGATAGCAACAATTGAATTAATGACAGCATTGAAAGCCGCGAAAATATGTGGGTCAAAATTAACCGGTATATTCAGTTTGACACCGGAAAGAAAAGCAATGCCAAGAAAGGCTATAATGGAAACTGACCAAATAAAAATACGCGCCTGCCGGTCATTCTTTTTTATAACAGGCCTGGGAAATTTGTTTCTCTCGTCCATCAGGGTGTGCTGGTTTTTCCTTTTAAAAGATCACTGAAAAAATCTCCAAAGGTTCTTTTTTTGTCTTTTTCGAGCATGAGTAGGGGAATGTCTCTTACTAACCTTGACTGAGCCACCGAATCCAATCCGTTGAACCAACCTCTCACAACCCGCTCTTTATCGAGGAGGAAAAAATTTTCTGTATGAACAAAAGCGGTATCTATATTGACATCAGCGACACTCGCTTTGATTTCGTGAAGTGCGAAATTATAAATACTGTCCCTGTTTCCAGTAAGAAGCCACCAGCTGTCCGGATTTACATTGAACTTTTCGGCCCACCTTCTTAATTGCTGCACAGAATCATGTTTCGGATCAATAGAAATCGACACAAACTGGACAATAGAATCATTATTCGGAAAGGAGTTCTGCAATTTTTTCATTGATCTTGCTAATTGAGGGCAAATGGTAGGACAATGGGTAAAAAAGAAATCCAGAACAATAATTTTTCCTTTTAAATCATCCAAAGAAACCTGTTGTCCCAACTGGTTGGTGAAGTGCAGGTTGCTTACATGGTGCCACGCAGTGTCATAAGTTGTTTTTCCGTTTTTCTGAATCACGTTTACACTGTCATAAAAATAACGCTGGGGCATCTGTACAGCGCCGGTACTGTAGTAGCTTACTAATAAATAACCGGTGAGGGGCAAAAAAATTGCAACAAGGAAAGCTATAAAAGATTTTTTGTTCATGTTTTCTCTAAACGCAAAATTAGCCATTGCAAAGGGCAATAGCTAATTTAAAAATGTTTAATCTAAGTGAAAAAACTAATCCAGTTTCTTTTCCTTTTTTTCTGCAGGAGCTTCAAGTGGCACATTATGGAATTCTTTTGGCTGAATGTACTTTCTGCTGCCGGCATCTGTATTTCTTAGATTCCTGAAAGAGGCGCCATCCGCAATAAAGGCGGTAATAAACCAGATAAATAATGTAGTAGGAATTGCCAGCGTTAATATAAATTGGCGTACCTCGTCTCCAAGGTGCATGAAAATAGAAATAATATAAAACGCTTTTGCAAGTGTAAGGATACAAATCACTCCTTTGATCATTAACACCAAAAGGTTACTGTAATCCGGATTCATTTCAATATAATAAATGGTCAACCCAAGGGCCAGTTCAATTATTGTAAGAATCAATAAAACCCAAAAAGCTTTCCATATTCTTTTTACGTGAGCCACATCGGCTTCGGTCGCCGGTAATTGTGTTGTTATTTCAGCGGACATAATTTTTTCTTTATAGTCAATTAAATAGTTGAATTATTATTTTTTATGGTTAGATAAGATAAAAGCAAAGGAATACAAATACCCAAACCAGATCTACAAAGTGCCAGTATAATCCCGCCTTTTCAATCATTTCATAGTGGCCACGTTTTGCAAAATCACCTCTTTTTGTTTTTATCAGCATTACTGTATTCACAATTACTCCGGTAAAAACGTGAAAGCCATGAAATCCTGTAATACCGAAGAAATAGCCTCCGAATGCAACAGGACCAGGGGTGGCTACCCACTGCCCGTTGTGCATGACCATCGGACCCCATGGATTGTGGCTCACGGTTGTTCCCCATTTTTCAATTACCCCGTTTACCAACACTTCGTGTTGGCCGGTTATCAGCCCGGTCCATTCGTAAGCCTGGCAGCCCAAAAATGCAAGTCCGCCCAGGATCGTCAAAAACAACCATTTTTCAACAGCTTTCTGATTCATTTTATGCCCAGCATGAACGGCTAAAACCATCGTCACAGAACTAAAGATCAGAATAAACGTCATCAAACTAACAAATGCCAGCGGCAGGTGTGCTTCTGTAAAAGGAAACTCGTTGAACACATAATTATGATCTACCCAATGGTTCAGGCTAAAACGAATGGATCCATACGAAATTAAAAATGCACCAAATGTAAATGAATCACTCATGAGAAAGAACCACATCATCAGTTTTCCATAACTTACATTAAATGGGCTTCTTCCGCCTGCCCACATTTTAGTTTTTGTTTTTGCTATCGCCGTTTGCATTTATTGTCAGGTTAAAAGGTTA
>JAICYZ010000364.1 GCA_025933935.1 Chitinophagaceae bacterium | reverse complement strand
TAGCAGTTTTTCTCCAAAAATGTTTTTCGCGATAATTACACCGTTTTTATCAAGCAAAACATTGGAAGGAATCGCTTTGATTCCATATTCATCAGAGGTAGAATTTTTCCAGCCCTTTAAATCCGAAACCTGGTTCCAGTCGAGATGATCCACCGCTATTGCCTTCAACCATGCTGCTTTTTTTGTATCATAAGAAACACCGAAAACGGTAAAACCTTTATCTTTAAATTGATTGAAAGCCGCTACTACATTCGGGTTTTCACGGCGGCAGGGGCCGCACCAACTTGCCCAAAAATCTACTAAGACATATTTTCCTTTCAAAGAAGATAAACTGAGTTTGGAGCTATCAGGAGTAAACTGATTGATATCCGGCGCAGTTTTTCCAATCGCCACTTTCGCGTAAGTATCGATCATGTTTTTAATCTCTTTTCCTTTAGCTGAATTTTTAATTTTCGCATCCAGTTCATTATACAAAGGTTCCACGTCGCTCGCTTCTGCATAATACCCATAGTTTTCGAGAATCGCCATTGCAGCCCGCATGGACTTCGGATTTTCTTTTACAAAAGCAGAAACGACTTTTCTTTTAGCAGCCAAAATAGCATTATCCACTTCATCCAAACTATCCATTACTTTACTGTTTTGAGTCTTGTAAGCTTCTTCATAAATTTTACTGTTTCCGGCTTCCCATTTGGAAATAGCCTTCATTCTTTCTTTCAATAACTTATCATCAGAATTGATAGAAGAACCTTTTACAGTTAATAATTTCAGAGAATCGCCTCGGCCCGTAATGTGCATGGTTGCTGGTTCTACATAAAAAGTGAAATAATCATTTTTTCTTTCGGGAATGGTAAGAGAAGCAAAAAAAGGAGACGATACAAAACCGGTAAACTGAAATTTTCCATCTTTAATAAACGCGGAATCCCTAAAAGTTTCCCCTTCTTTATAAATGTTTAAAAAAATCGTTCCATCTTTTATTTTCTCCAGGTTCCCATTGATTACATAGGATGAATCCTGTGCTTTCACATTAAAGGAGAGAAATAAGATAACCGATAAAATGGATAAGAATTTTTTCATGAAATATTTTTTGCCGCGAAGGTAATAGAAAATGAAAAAAGGGACTGAGGGAATGGATTAGCCTGGTTTAAATTTGTTTAATAGATTTTGGTGTAATATTTAAAACAAGAATTCATTTTTATTTCCTTGTTTATTGAGATCGGGAAAGATGAATTGAATTTGCAATGAGAGATGTTTATATTTATTCCATGGTGATATTTCAAAAATATTCAAACCTCATTGAGCAACATTTTCCAGGATTTAAAATTTCATGCATAAAAAAAGTCGGCGAAGGCGATAACAGCAAAGCATTTCTGGTCAATGAGAAATACATTTTCCGGTTTCCAAAAAAAGAATCAGTAAAACAACAATTACGAAGAGAAATATTCGTATTGCCCAAATTAAAATCTGCATTAAATCTTCAAATACCCGACTTTGAGTTTATTTCCCCACAAATAAATTTTGTTGGTTATAAAAAAATTCAAGGCGAAGTTTTAAGCAACGAAATATTGCAATCATTAAACAAGAAGCAGCAGGTTTCTGTTCAAAAAACTATCGCAAACTTTCTATCTCAAATCCATTCTTTTCCATTATCAGATTTACAAAATTGTGCATTAGAAACCATGAATCTTTATGAAGAGTATGTTGACAATTTTGAGAATGCCAAAAAAATGATTTTTCCAAAGATTTCTAAAAATAAAAGAGAAATAATTACCGGTTTATTTACGAGCTATTTAAGCAATAAAAATAACTTCGACTACACTCCTACCTTTGTTCACAACGACTTTAGCAAAGACCATATTCTATTTGACACAGTAAATAAAGAAATAACCGGAATTATTGATTTTGGCGATATTGCCTTCGGCGATCCCGATTATGATTTCATGTATTTGCTGGATGAATTTGGAGAAGATTTTATAATGGAAATTTTAAAATATTATCAGGTTTCGAATCGTCCTGTTTCCCGAAATAAAATTCATTTTTTTACTCTTGCCAATAAAATTCAAATACTTCTCACAAGTATAAGAGATAATGATAACCAGGAAATTAAAAATGCTTTGACAGGTTTGAATAAATGCGTTGAAAAGCTGGCTTTAAAAAAATAATCACTTTATTTCTTGTACAATTTTATCCAATACTTCATAAATAAATTCAATTCCCTGATAATCGATTTTCAATCAAAAAACAATAACTAATTTTAAAGTATCTATATCAAAATCGGAAGTTATTATGAAAATCAAACTACTTTTTTTTTGTGTTTTTATTTTATTCCAAACGAGTTTTCCTCTTGATTTAAAAGCTCAAAATGTAAAAGAAATCCAGTTAACGAATTTCATTTTACAATCCTCTTCCCTCATTCCTCAATCAGGCGAAACGCTTTCCCAAACTTCTTACAATTCAAGCGTGTATTGGTTTCCGGTAAAAGTTCCATGCACGGTTCTTACTGGTTTGGTGGCTAACAAAGTATATCCTGATCCATACATTGGAATGAATAATATGCTGATTCCTGATGCATCCGATTCTTTCAATCATCAATATCATTTGGAGGAATATAGTTATCTTCCAAACGAGCCGAATCCATGGAAAAAGCCTTACTGGTATCGAACCACTTTTTCGGTTCCAAAAACAGATCTTGGAAAACATTTTCAACTGATCTTTAAAGGAATAAATTATCGTGCAGAGGTTTGGGTAAATGGAAAACAGATTGCTGATTCTTCAGAAATAGCGGGAATGTTTGCACAATATTCGCTGGATGTAAGCAAAGAGATTGATGCAGGAAAAACAAATGTTCTTGCTGTAAAAATTTATCCTTTGGATTATCCGGGGTTGCCGGCGACACCGCAGTTGAAAGCCCTCGGCGATTTCTTCGCAAACGGCGGCCCTACAGGCGATATAGGAAAAAATGTAACCATGCTTTGTTCTGTTGGCTGGGATTGGATGCCCGCCGTTCGTGATAGAAATATCGGAATCTGGCAGCCGGTTTATTTGCGCACTTCCGGACAAGTAGTGATCCAAAATCCACAAATAAAAACGCACTTACCAAATGCTTCTGATACCAATATTGCCCATCTTTCTTTGAATCTTTCTTTGAATAATTTTAGTAACGCTTCCCAGAATGGAAAATTAAAAATTACGGTCAGCCCTGAAAATTTTAAGGGTCAGTCTTTCACTGTTGAACAAACTATCAGCGTCAATGCAAATGGTTCTGCAGACGTTAATTTAACGTCAGAAAAAATCAAACAGTTCATCATTCAAAGGCCGCATTTGTG
>JAICYZ010000341.1 GCA_025933935.1 Chitinophagaceae bacterium | reverse complement strand
TGAACAAGCTCATTGCAACAAACTCTAACAATACTACGGCGTTAATTGCGCGTCTCGCACTCGGATTAACGATCTTTCCGCATGGTGCCCAAAAACTTTTAGGATGGTTTGGAGGATATGGATTTTCAGGAACTATGGGATTTTTTACAACACAGGCACACCTGCCATATATCGTCGGACTTCTGGTTATCCTGATTGAATTTTTCGGATCACTCTTTCTCATATTTGGCTTCCTTTCACGCACTGCTGCAATTGGTTTTATCGGAATTTATATTGGAGCAGTTGCAACAGTTCATGCGGCCAACGGTTTCTTTATGAACTGGAATATGGAAGCTGCCAAAGGTGAAGGCTGGGAATATTTTATCATGCTGTTTGCACTGGCAATCATCGTGTTGATAGCAGGAGGAGGCAAAGCAAGTATCGATGCAGCAATTTCTAAAAGCCAGGTTGAAAAGATTAAATAATACAAGTAAAAACAATTTTCAAATAAACAAAAAACAAAAATATGTCACAAACAAAATGGGCCATAGACGCCGTACATAGTGAAATTACCTTCAAAGTAAAACATTTAATGATCTCTACAGTAACAGGCCATTTCAATAAATTTGACCTGGAAGTGGACACGGAAAATGACGATTTTAATTCAGCAAAAAAAATTGAATTTACTGCTGATGTCGATTCAATTGATACGAATAATGAACAAAGAAATGCACACCTGAGATCCGCAGATTTTTTTAATGTGGAAGCGTATCCTCAAATCAGATTTTCAGGCACACATTATGAAGCAAATAATGATGAGGCCAATCTTCGCGGTGATTTAACGATTGCCGGAATTACAAAACCAATTATCCTGAATGTTGATTTTGGTGGGCTTGCAAAAGATCCGTGGGGTGGTGAAAGAGCCGGCTTTACTGTAACCGGAAAATTTAGCCGCAAAGAATATGGATTAACATACAATGCCGCTACAGAAGCCGGTGGTGTAGTAGTTGGTGATGAAATAAAAATAAATGCAGAGATACAATTGGTAAAGCAAGCAGGACAACTGGTTGCAAAAGAAGAAATGGCAGAGGAAGCAAGATAAATTGTAAACCTGACGGTGCTGGACAAATGAGTTTGTCCATCACCGTTATTTAAAAAAAGATAAATGGAAGACAAAATATTAGGGCTGCATCATATTACAGCAATAGCCGGAAATGCAAAGCGAAATTTAGATTTTTATACAAAATTACTTGGGCAAAGATTTGTAAAGAAGACGGTAAACTTTGATGATCCCGGAACCTATCATTTTTATTTTGGCAATGAAACCGGTACCCCGGGAACCGTTCTTACTTTTTTTCCCTGGCAAAATGTAAGACAAGGATATAACGGAACAGGAATGGCGACCAATATTGGTTATTCAGTGCCGCAGGGAAGTTTGGAATTCTGGGCGGATCGATTTAAAGAATTTAATGTAAAGCATGATCAGTTTTTTGAAAAATTTGGTGAAAAGCATTTGCCTTTTCAGGATCCTGACGGGCTGAAACTTGATTTGATTGTTCCAAATAAAGAAGATAACCGGAAACAGTGGATAACAGACCAAATAAAACCGGACGTTGCAACGAAAGGTTTTCATAGTGTTACGTTAACGCTTAAAAGACCGGAACCAACGGTGGCAGTTCTGACTGGCATTCTCGGCTATCATTTATTCAAACAGGAAGGAAATCATTATCGTTTTATTACAGATTCCATCGACAATGCAAACATTGTGGACCTTATAATTGCTCCTGACGTACCCGCTGGATTAAACGCCGCAGGAACCAACCACCATGTGGCTTTCAGAGTGAAGGATGACAATATATTGATGGATTATCGCGAAAAAGTGTTGAGTAAAGGATACAATATTACTCCAAAAATAGACCGCGATTATTTCTTCTCACTTTATTTCCGTGAACCTGGTGGCGTATTGTTTGAGCTCGCAACAGATAATCCCGGTTTTACAAAAGATGAATCTCTTGGCGAGTTAGGAACACACTTGAAATTGCCTGCTCAATATGAAAACGCAAGATCGCAAATTGAAAACGTCTTACCTGAATTGGGTTAAGAGGCACCAATGAATTGCAACGCAACGCATATTTGAAAGTTTGCAAAAGATACAGCGGATTCGTATTCAGGGCAAAAAAGGGTGTTTAAAAATAAAAAATATTAAAGATGAAAATAGCATTAATAGGAGCGACAGGATTTGTAGGTTCGGCGATCTTAAAGGAAGCATTGGATAGAGGAATCCAGGTAACAGCAATCGCACGTCATCCTGAAAAAATAAAAGCACAAGATCATCTTACCATCGTGAAAGGCGATGTGAAGGAGTCAGATAAACTTTCTGAAGCAATTAAAGGAAATGATGTGGTGGTAAGCGCTTACAACGCTGGCTGGACTAATCCAGATCTGTATAATGAATTTTTAAACGGTTCACAGTCTATACAGAAAGCAGTAAAAAAATCAGGGGTAAAACGTTATATCGTAATTGGCGGTGCCGGCAGTTTGTTTATTGCCCCGGATATTCAATTGGTAGATACCCCCGAATTTCCAGAGGCGTGGAAACCCGGTGCTCTTTCAGCACGTGATTACTTAAACGTTTTGAAAAATGAAAAGGAGCTTGATTGGACTTTCGTCAGTCCCGCCATTGAAATGAATGAAGGAAACCCGGGAGAAAGAACAGGAGTTTATAGAACCGGTTTGGATAATCCGGTCTTTGATGCAAATCACAAAAGTTATATTTCTGTTTTTGATCTTGCAGTGGCAATTGTTGATGAAGTTGAAAACCCGAAACATATTCGCCAACGATTTACCGTAGCCTATTGATCGGGGAAAAATAAATAAATAAATAAACAATAAAATAATAGTTATGAAAATAGAAATCTGGTCCGATATAAGATGTCCGTTTTGCTATATTGGCAAAAGAAAATTTGAAATGGCACTTGAGAAATTTGAACATAAAAGTGATGTTGAAGTTGAATGGAAGAGCTTCGAACTTGATCCAAATCTTGTCACTCAAAGCGATGTAAATGCCACAAGTCATCTTGCGCACATAAAAGGAATATCAAAAGAACGGGCCAATGAAATGCAGCAATATGTGAAAGGTGTTGCTAATCAAGCGGGACTTGACTTTCATCCTGATAAAGCGGTCGTAGCCAATTCATTTAATGCCCACAGATTGATTCAGTTTGCAAAAACCAAAGGTTTGGGAAATGAAGCTGAAGAAGCATTGTTCAAAGCGCATTTTACCGAAGGGAAAAATATCGATGATAAAGAAGCGCTGCTTCAAATAGCTACAGATATTTCACTTGATGAAAGTGAAACAAGAGAAGTACTTGCTTCTGACGCGTTTGAAAAAGAAGTAAAACGCGATGAAATGCAGGCACAGTCTTTTGGTATCAGCGGCGTCCCGTTTTTTGTATTAAACAATAAATACGCGGTTTCCGGTGCCCAATCACCTGAAACTTTTTTGCAGGCTCTAAACCAAACATGGATAGAATCTGAAGAGGTAAAGAAGCCGATGGTTATTAACGAAGGTGAAAGTTGTACGATAGATGGGACGTGCGATTAATACTTCAGCAAAAGAATAAATAATGGTGATTTTGATTTTAATAAACTCGTTTAGTTATCAAAAATTACAGGAGAAAATACAATGAACAACCTTTCCGCATT
>JAICYZ010000255.1 GCA_025933935.1 Chitinophagaceae bacterium | reverse complement strand
ATCATTTTCTGATTTGCATAACTGATACCGCCTGCTTCTACCACTTTTTGTATAACATATTTTATTTTCTCAGCACTTTTATTTTCATTTTTTATTATAAAAATGATTTTCCTTTTTTCAGCAGCACTGATGTTATTCAGTGTATATATTAGAGGTAAGGTCAGTTTTTTTTCTTTTAGATCATTTCCCGTCGGTTTGCCGACATCATCTGTACCATAGTCAAATAAATCGTCTTTTATTTGAAAAGCAATTCCTGTTTTTTCACCAAAAAGTTTCATCTTTTCAGTTATTTCTTCATTATTGCTGGTACTCCACGCCCCTACTGCACATGCAGATGAAAGTAACGACGCCGTTTTACTGCGGATTATTTCAAAATAAATATCTTCTTTTAAATTCAATTTCCTCGCTTTTTCAATTTGCAGCAATTCTCCTTCACTCATTTGTTTTACCGCATCTGACAGAATATCCAGGTGTTCAAAATCTCCCGCACCGGTAGAAAGTAACAATCCCTTGGAAAGCAAATAATCGCCAACCAAAACAGCGATTTTATTTTTCCATAATGCATTAATGGACAAAAAACCGCGTCTTTCGAGCGATTCATCAACTACATCATCGTGAACGAGGGTGGCTGTATGCAACAATTCGACTAGTGCCGCAGCCCTGTATGTAGATTCATTGACCGTGCCGTGAAGTTTTGCACTTAAAAAAACAAACATCGGCCGGAGTTGTTTGCCTTTCCTTTTGATAATATACTTCATTATCCGGTCGAGCAACGGCGTCTGGCTCTTTACAGACTGAGCAAATTTTTCTTCAAACGTCGCTAATTCGCTTGCAATAAGATTCTTTGAAAATTCCATTATTTTTCAGGAAAAAAGGCAATATAAGACAGAAACGGAAAAATAAATGATTATTCCGGAAAAAGGCAAAAGAGTTAACGAGCGATTTCGCTTAATCCTATCTGAATATTGGCGGGAAAAAATTGGAAATTGCTTAAAAATTAACAAAGCACATTTCAAAAAATATGAAATATATAAAGGTCTCAATATTGTACTATTCAACAAAAAAAAATTTGATTAATGACTTTCCTTTGATACTTTTGCAACCAAATAAAATGTTATTTAAGAAATCATTAATCAAAATGTTATGAGAAACAAAAAGTTTACATCATTACTAATTGGCATTTTCTCTCTTATGTCCATTGGTGCTTTTGCACAGGATACAGGTGTTTATAATATTTATGACTCAAGTGTTGTTCCTGCGAAAGGAAGAGCACAACAAAATGAGTTCATGAACAATACTTATGACTTTCCTGCAAAGCCGAGAAACCAAACGGAAATTGGAATTTCCGGAGGTTTGTTTTCAATCAGCAGCGATGTATCTTCAAAATTGCCAACATTTGGTGGCGCCATTCATATCCGCAAAGCGCTCGGATACCTTTTCTCTTTAAGATTACAGTATTTGTATGGGCAGGCTAAAGGACTTAACTGGAAACCGTCCTATGGTTATTCAAATAATCCCGTTTGGACCAATGCCGGTTATTCTGCAGCGAATCATGACCAGGTTTTTTACAATTATAAAACAACTGTAAACGATTTGTCTTTACAAGGTATTTTCACTTTAAACAATGTTCGTTTTCACAAACAGAAGAGCGGTATGGTTTTATACGGTGGTTTGGGTATCGGTGCTACTGTTTATAATGCGCAGGTTCAGGTACCGCAGGGACCGGATGGTTTTAGCTCAATTCAGGCAACGATCGATCAATATCACGACAGGAAGAAGACCCGTGACGCATTAAAATCTTTATTAAAAGATGTACCATACACACAAGCTCAAAATGAATTAAACACCAAACCTAAGTTAGGAGATCATCCTTTACGTCCTTCCGGAACCGTATTAGCAGGAATTGCTTTTAAATTAAGCAATCGCATCAATCTTGCTATTGAAGACAGGTTTACTTTTGTAAAAGATGATTTGTTAGACGGACAGGAATGGCAGGAACATCCATTCTTAGATCCTGCTCAGACACGTGATTTTGATAGCTATAATTATTTTTCTGTTGGTTTAAACTTTAATGTTGGCTCGAAAGCCGTTGAACCTCTTTGGTGGGTTAATCCGCTGGATTATGCTTACAGCGAGATCAACAATCCTAAACACATGAAATTGCCTACTCCTGTGTTGCCGGATGCTGATGGTGATGGCGTAACAGATCAATTCGATAAAGAACCGAATACTCCGGCCGGATGTCCTGTTGATTCACATGGTGTTTCAAGAGATACAGATGGTGACGGCGTTCCTGATTGTAAAGATAAAGAGTTGATCACTCCTACTTATTGCCAGCCAGTTGATGCTGATGGCGTGGGTAAATGCCCTGATCCTGAATGCTGCAAAAATATGGTAGCTCAGAATGCAAATACCTGCAACATCACAGATCTTCCAAGCATCTCTTTCAGAAACAGAAGCAACAACCTCAGCAGCGATGCAAAAGCAATGCTCGCAACTGTAGCTTCCAAATTGAAAAGCAGTCCTTCATGCTCAATCGTTATAACAGGTTATCCTGTTGCATCCAAGGCTTCACAAGCTCTTTGCAACAAGAGAGCAGAGGTCATCCAAACTTATCTCACTGAAAAAGAAGGCATCAGCGCTGATCGCATCACTATTACCTGCGAAGTTGGCGGTGGCGATGTAAACACAGTGGATATAAAATCAAAATAAATCATACTTTTTGCTCAATGATAAAACCCTTTCCATTTATTTGGAAAGGGTTTTTTATAGTCCAATTATCAAAATATTAACTCACTTGATTTTGTTCGCAACTATTTTAAATTCATTTTTGTTTAAATTCACTTAATTTTGCGGCTCTTTATGAAGTTAGCTTTTGTTTTATTGATCATACCATTTCTGATGCTTGCCGGGTGCAGCAACCAGTTTACCAAGGTTATGAAAAGTACAGATTATGAGTACAAACTGAAGAAAGCCGACGAGTATTATGTAAATAAAAAGTACCGTTACGCCGAGCAGTTATACCAGGAATTATTTCCCGTATTCAAAGGTTCAGATAAATTTGAAGAATTGTATTATAAATATGCTTACTGCTCTTACTATCAAAAAAATTACCTGGATGCAGAAAATCTTTTTAAAGGATTTTTAGGTGTATTTCCAAACAGCAGCAGGGCCGAAGAGATCGCTTATATGCATGCGCTCACTTTTTACAAAGAATCGCCAAATGTACAATTGGATCAAACGAATACCACGAAAGCGATTGGGATGATGCAGGGATTTATTAATAGTTATCCCAATTCAAAAAGAGTAGCAGATGCAAATGATATTATAGCAAAATGCCGTGCGAAGCTGCAGGAAAAGGATTACCTGGCAGCGAAATTATACTACAACTTACAAATGTACCAGGCAGCAGGAATTGCTTTTACCAATCTTTTAAATTCATATCCGGAATCGGCAAAAGGAGAAGAATATATGCTGATGGCTGTTAAATCGTTCTATGAATTCGCTAAATTGAGCGTTCCCGATAAGCAACAGGAAAGATATGCAAAAGTAAACGAGGAATATCTTGATTTTAAAGACCGTTATCCTGAAAGTAAATTACTTGCAGAAGCAGAGGATTATAAAAACTTAAGTCAAAACAATATCAAAAAAATACAAAATGAGCAAATTAAGACGCCAACAGAACGCTAATACCAGCAATGTTGTTGAAACTCAAAACCTGATCGATGTAAAAAATAAAACAGGAAATTTGTATGAATCAATCAATGTAATTGCGAAAAGGGCAAATCAAATAAACATTTCTATCAAAGAAGAACTTCATAATAAGCTGGAAGAATTTGCGAGCCATACCGATAGTCTCGAAGAAATTCATGAAAACAAAGAGCAGATTGAAATTTCAAGGGCTTATGAAAGAATTCCGAATCCCGCTTTACTTGCGACAGCTGAATTCATGGAAGATAAAGTGTATTACCGTAAGAATGAAGACAATCTTTTTGATTAAAACATTAATGGTTTGTTTTCTATAAGAAATATTAATTTTAATGGCGGTTCATTCCGCCATTTTTATTTTAAAGTATCTTGCTGATAAATAACTTTATGCCGCTTCAGGGGAAAAAAATTTTGCTTTGCGTTACCGGAAGTATTGCCGTTTATAAATCGGCTCTATTTGTTCGTTTGCTGATAAAATCCGGTGCCGAAGTAAAAGTAATTATGACCAAAGGAGCGCAGGATTTTGTAACACCCCTCACCTTCTCCACGTTATCAAAAAACAAAACTTTTACGGATTTATTTTATGAAGGAAGTTGGGAGAATCATGTGATGCTTGGGCGTTGGGCTGATGTGATGCTGATAGCGCCTGCTTCCTGCAATACTATTGCAAAAATGTCGCATGGCTTATGTGACAATCTTTTACTGGCTGTTTATTTATCATCAAAATGCCCTGTTTTAATTGCCCCGGCAATGGATGAAGATATGTGGCACAATGCTGCCACTAAAAATAATATCGAAATATTAAAGCAAAATGGAAATGAATTTTTACCGGTAAATAATGGTGAACTGGCAAGCGGCCTTTATGGCCAAGGAAGGATGGCGGAGCCGGAAGAAATGATCAGATATCTTGAAGATTTTTTTGCAAAAGAAAAAAAACTAGCAGGGAAAAAAGCCCTGGTGACTGCCGGTCCTACTTATGAAGCTTTGGATCCTGTTCGCTTTATAGGAAATCATTCCAGTGGGAAAATGGGTGTTGCCATCGCAGAAGAATTATTAAAGAATGGTGCAGAAGTACAGTTAATTTTAGGTCCCTCTTCCATTGATGTTGACAAAAAGATAAAAACCGAAAAAGTAACTTCTGCTGAAGAAATGTATGAAGCAGCGATGCATGATTTCAGGTCTTATGATATCATTGTAATGGCCGCTGCCGTTGCAGATTATGCTCCCAAAAATAAGAGTGAGCAGAAAATAAAAAAAGAAACCGAGGGCTTTTCTCTTGAATTGATAAAAACAAAAGACATCCTTTTTGAAGCGGGAAAAATAAAATCCGATACCCAAACATTAGTTGGTTTTGCGTTAGAAACAGAAAACGAAAAAGAGAATGCCATTAAAAAATTATCGAAAAAGAATGCCGATATCATTGTGCTCAATTCTTTGAACGATGAGGGAGCCGGCTTCGGAAGCGATACCAACAAAATCACTATTTTTGATAAGAACAAAAAAGAATATGATTTCCCCGCTAAAACTAAACAAGAAGTAGCGTCCGACATAATAAATACCATTATCCAATATAGAAATGAATAAGATTTCCCTGTTTTTTTTATTGATATTTTTTACCTCGCTCACCAATGCACAGGAACTTCGTGCAAGAGTAAGTGTTTTGAGCAACCGCGTCGCAAATAATGTAGATAAAAAAGCATTCCAAACGCTAGAAACAGCTCTCAATAATTTTGT
>JAICYZ010000045.1 GCA_025933935.1 Chitinophagaceae bacterium | reverse complement strand
ATAAAGATCCGCGATACTTTACAACCCAATACAACTTATAGTTACCAGTTTGGAAACGCGATCCAGGATATTAATGAAAATAATCCGCTGCATAATTTTACGTATGTTTTTTCTACTGGTTCTTACATTGATTCGCTTACTTTTAGCGGCAATGTAGTACTTGCCGAAACAGGTAAAGTGGACAGCACTCTTTTCGCGCTTTTATATAGCAACCTGGATGATTCCGCGGTTTACAAACAGAAACCAAGATATACAGCACGCCTGGATTCATCCGGCAAATTTCAATTCCGGTACCTGGCTCCCGGCGCCTATCATTTGTATGCTTTGAAAGATGAAAGCGGCCAAAAAATGTATAACAATCCTTCACAGCTTTTTGCATTTGCAGATACTGTGATTCATATTTCAAATCATGTAATACCGGTGGAATTGTTTGCTTATGCTGAAGAAAAAAATACCAAACCACGAACCACTACATCAACAGCAGTTAAAAAAAACCCTGAGAAGCTTTTAAAATTTACCACCTCTCTATCCAGTAATATACAGGATTTGCTTACGCCGCTTACACTCACTTTTGCTGTTCCTTTAAAGAATTATGACTCTTCAAAAATCAGATTAACCGATACGTTATTTAATCCGGTAAAAACGGCTGTAATATTGATGGATACTACGTTTAAGCAAATAACGGTGAAAAATAACTGGATAGAAGATACTAAATACAAGCTAATACTTGACAAAGATTTTGCCATAGATACTCTTGGTGATGAATTAAAAAAACCAGACACGCTGAGCTTTGCAACAAAAGCAGAAAGAGAATATGGAAGTCTGAAATTAAATTTTTCAAATCTCCAAAAAGTTGCCCATCCGGTTTTGCAATTTGTGCAGAATGATGCGATAGTTGATTCCTTCAAAATAAGCTCGCCAACTTTCACTGTCAAATTGTTTAATCCCGGCGAATATGAACTGCGCATATTAGATGACGAAAATGAAAACGGAACCTGGGATCCGGGTAATTATCATCTGAAAAAACAACCGGAAAAAGTAATCGCGATTCCCAAAAAGATCAGCATAAGAGCCGACTGGGATAATGAAGCGAATGTGGAATTGTAAATTTTGTAATCTTTACGAATTTAAAACCTGCTTTGCTATTCCAATGGTTAGAAAAGAAGAATTTCGATTATTTGTTTGTTAACTGGAATAGATTAGAGAAACGTTTTAGAGAAAAGGGGCGGCGATTTTATCTTCAACAACGAAAATCTAAAATCTGATACCTGCCTTCCAAAACCTTCTTCTTAATTCTTAATTTTGCCCTATGATTTTTTCCTCTTCTCTTTTAGAAAATGCGGTGAATGAATTTGCAAAATTGCCGGGCATTGGTAAAAAAACTGCTCTACGTTTGGTGCTGCATTTATTGAAAAAAGATGTAAGCGACGTAAAAACATTCAGCGAAGTTGTTTTAAAAATGCGGGAGGAAATTCATTTTTGTTCCCGGTGCCGAAATATCGCCGATAAAGAACTTTGTAATATTTGTGCAGATCGAAGCCGGAAACAGGATATAATTTGTGTAGTAGAAACGATCCGCGACGTGATCGCTATCGAAAGCACCCAGCAATACAACGGGCTTTATCATGTTCTTGGTGGAATCATTTCTCCATTGGATGGAATTGGGCCGGATGAATTGGAGATCGAATCACTGATTCGCCGGGTAAACGAAGAAAAAACAGAAGAATTGATTTTTGCCTTAAGCCCAAATATCCAGGGCGACACGACTATATATTATATCAGTAAAAAATTAAAAGATATTCCGGTCAAAATCACTACAATAGCGCGTGGTATTGCTTTTGGCGGCGAACTCGAGTATGCAGATGAAATGACGCTGGCAAGAAGTATTTCAAACCGGATGCCGGTTGAGAACTATGTAGGAAATAATAAATGGTAAAATTAAAGTGTGTTTTTGTCAATGAAATTCGCGATAACCTCCTGAATGAAACCATAATTTATTACCTTGCAATTCTATGCAAACTGAAATAATTTGAGTACTACTATCCAACCAGAAATCAAACCAATTATTGGATTTTCGTCAGGCGATATCAATGGTATCGGGCCTGAATTAATTATAAAATCTCTTTCAGACAACCGGATGCTCGATTTTTTTACACCCGTTGTTTTTGCCAGCAATAAAGTGATTAATTTCTACAGAAAAATCCTTCCTGATATTAATTTTAATTTCACGAGTATTAAGGATTTTAGCAAAATAAATCCTAAGCAGGTAAATGTTTATAATTGCTGGGAAGAAGAAATTGCGATTGTGCCCGGAGAACTGAATGAGGCAGGTGGAAAATATGCGGTTAAAAGCTTGAAAGCTGCAACACAGGCACTGAAAGACGGACAGATAAATGCGATAGTAACCCCTCCTATTCACAAAAAAAATGTTCACGACAGCGAATTTCCTTACACCGGCCATACACCTTTTTTTAAAGATTTTTTTGAACAAAAAGATGTGGTTATGTTGCTTGCCGCGGGAAATTTCAGAGTGGGATTGGTAACAGAACATGTAGCTGTAAAAGATATTGCTCAGCACATCACCAAAGAAAATATTTTAAGCAAAATAAACATTCTCAATGCTTCTTTAAAACGTGATTTTAATATAGATAAACCAAAAATCGCGGTACTCGCATTGAATCCGCATGCCGGAGATGAAGGTTTAATTGGATCAGAAGAAGCAGAAATCATCAGGCCTGCTATCGTTGAAGCAAAACGACACAACATGATCGTAATGGGACCATATCCGGCTGATGCCTTTTTCGCACGCGGACACCAAAACCGTTTTGATGCTGTATTAGCGATGTATCACGACCAGGGATTAATACCTTTAAAATCACTTGCATTTGGAGAAGGAATTAATTACACAGCAGGCTTGCCATTTGTGCGCACAAGTCCGGATCATGGAACCGCCTTTGATATTGCCGGGAAAAACAAAGCTGATAGCGCCTCTTTTACTGCGGCGATATTTGGGGCTTTGGATATATTAAAAAATCAGCATTTTTATGATGATAACCGGAAAAATCCGTTGAAAAGAATGAGTGACAAAATCTTAACAGGAAGTCCTGACGAATAACTGCTATTTGCATAAGGAGACAAAATAAATCTAATTATTTTTCGTTATTTAATTTAAATGGTTTAACAAATTGTTTAAACAAAATTATACATTTGTAACAGGTTTTTTACTTCATAAACCCAATGCATGAATCATATTATTTTAAGCGGAGGATTGGCATTTTTGATTACATTTTTTTCTATTCCCGTAATCATTGAGGTAGCAAAAGATAAAAAACTTTTTGATATTCCAGGCGGCAGAAAAGTGCATGATGCAGTCATTCCTACGCTTGGAGGATTGGGTATTTTTGCCGGTTTTATTATTGCCACACTAATTGGTGTTCCACCCTCTGAAGCTGCGGTTCTGCAATATTTTATCGCTGCTATCATGATCATCTTTTTCATGGGAATAAAAGATGATATTTTAATTCTCACTGCTACAAAGAAGTTTGTAGGCCAACTTATTGCTGCGTCAATTCTAATAAAATTTGGGGGAATTCGAATCACAGATATGTATGGCATGATGGGATTAAACGCACTTTCACCGACAGTGAGTTTTTTAATTACATTACTTACCATAGTGGTCATCACCAATTCTTTTAATCTCATTGACGGAGTAGATGGACTCGCCGGAAGCCTGGGCCTGGTTACTTCTATTACTTTTGGATTTTATTTTTATTTGTCAGGACAGGTCATGTACTCTGTGATTGCTCTGTCGCTTACAGGAAGCCTCATAGCTTTTTTAATTTATAATTTTAATCCGGCGAAAATTTTTATGGGTGATACCGGTTCATTATTAATCGGGCTAATTAATTCTATTCTCGTAATAAAATTTATAAATATTGCTTCCAATCCGGATTCGACATTTCCTTTAGAGTCGGCGCCAGCTTTAGGTTTTGCAGTTTTATTGGTTCCGCTGTTTGATACGCTTCGTGTAGTGAGCCACCGGATTTTAAGTCGCCGCTCCCCTTTTTCACCGGACAGGAATCATATCCATCATTTTTTATTAGACCTGGGTTTAAACCATAAAAAGGTCACCTTCATATGTGTAGCTGCGAATATATTATTTATAGCACTTGCTTATTTTTTACGATCTGCGGGCGCATCTCTTGTTATGCTTACACTCATCGCAGCCTCTACAATTTTAGTAAGTATCATCTATTTCTTTAAATCAAAAAGAAAAATCGCGGTTATCAGCATTCAACTTGACAAAAAACTGCTTATTAAATCACAGAACATTATCAGAGTAAAAAGAGAAACGATTCAGCAGGACTAAATCATTTTTCATTTTATTTTTTCTCATGGCCTTTTCATAGATTTGTGCACTTTTAAAATACCACCTTTGGTATCAAATTATGTTATAAAAATAATACAATGACAGAAGAGACGACAGCCATAATTGATGAAGCAACAATTTCGATGAAAAAAGCAATGGAGCATTTTGAAAGTGAACTTGTAAAGATCAGGGCGGGAAAAGCTAATCCTACCATGCTTGATGGAATAACTGTTGATTATTATGGCAATCCTACTCCTATAAACCAGGTAGGCAATTTAAGTGCAATGGATGCGCGTACTTTAACCATTCAACCATGGGAAAAAAAAATGTTGCAACCGATAGAAAGAGCAATCATTGCCGCAAACATTGGAATCAATCCGCAGAATGACGGAAATATTATCCGTTTGTTTTTGCCTCCGTTAACAGAAGAAAGAAGAAAAGAACTTGTAAAAAGAAGCAATGCAGAAGGTGAACAGGCAAAAATAGCTGTTCGGAACATCCGCCGCGATGCGATTGAACAAATAAAAAAAGCGCAGAAGGATGGGCTGAGTGAGGATGCTGCTAAAGACGCAGAAGCGGCGATGCAGGAAGTTACCAACAATTTTATTTCACTCATCGAAAAACACCTCGCTGCCAAAGAGAAAGAAATCATGTCGGTTTAAATTTCATTTAAATGCTAAATGAACAATTACTGCTGTTAATTACAACCCCGCTTTACATCATTATCATCGGTGCAGAAATTATATTAAGCAATCTTCATTTAAAAAAATATTATACGCTAAAAGATACATTAATGAACATGTATCTGTGCATATTAAACGGCTCAATTGATCTTTTGTTTCGCGCTGTTTACCTCGTGATCCTCATTGCTTTTTACAACTTTCATATCATAAGTTTCACTTTTAATCCGGTACTCTATTGGTTTTTGCTCTTTATTTTTGAAGATCTTGCTTTTTATTTCGAACATCGGGTTGATCATTATTGCCGGTTTTTCTGGGCGGTGCATGTTACGCATCATTCTTCAGAAGAATTCAATTTAACGACCGGCTTCCGTTCGTCTGTTTTGCAGCCATTATACCGGTTCATATATTTCATACCATTGGTTTTACTCGGTTTTAAACCGTTGGATATTGTATTTATGTATTCCCTTACGCAGATTTATGGAATATTGGTTCATACTCAATACATTAATAAAATGCCGCGTTGGTTTGAAGCCTTTTTTGTAAGTCCGGCGCATCACAGGGTCCATCATGCTAGTAACATTCGATACCTCGATAGAAATATGGGAATGGTGCTGATCATCTGGGATAAAATTTTCGGAACTTTCCAGGAAGAAGTAGAAGAAGATCCCGTCAAATACGGCTTGACGAAACAATTGGAAAATCCTTATCATTTTACTAACATCATTTTTCATGAATGGAAAAATATTTCTCACGACCTGCATAAAAAAATTCCGTTTTTCTTAAAATTAAAATACCTGATAATGCCGCCCGGATGGAGCCACGATGGAAGTACGAAAACTGCGCGACAATTAAGAAAAGAATTATTTGAGTCGGAAAAAATGATTTTAAGATCCACCAGCCGCGAATCAGGCAATTAATTATTTTTTCTTTTATTAGATAATGAATTTACATTTATGTAGTTTTTTATCAAACTATCCTCTTATAATTCTTTAACCTTTAAATCAAACAACATGAGCTTCATGAAAGATTTCAGAGCCTTCGCAATGAAAGGCAATGTTATGGATCTGGCAGTAGCCGTTATTATTGGCGCTGCATTTACCGCTATCGTTTCCTCGTTAGTTACTGACATCATCACTCCGGCGATATTGGCACCAATACTGGACAGGCTTGGATTGAAAGATATTGCGGAACTAAAATGGGGCGCCATAACGTATGGAAAATTTCTGGCGGCCGTAATCAATTTTATCGTTATTGCATTGGTTATTTTCTTACTGGTAAAGTTCATTGCGCGGTTCCAAAAGAAAGAAGAAGCAGCGCCTGCGGCACCATCCTCTACAGATGTTTTATTAATGGAAATAAGAGATGAATTGAGAAGAAGATAGTTTTTAATTTTATAAATTTGCATCCCGCTAAATACCGGGATTTTTTTTATCCATTAAAACAAGATCTCCATTCTCCCCATTATTTTTTTAAATGAATACAGAAATTTATCAAATAAAATTACCGCAGTTTGAAGGCCCTTTTGATTTACTTCTATTTTTTATAGAGCGCGACGAGCTGGATATCTATAACATTCCGATTACGAAAATAACCAACGATTTTCTGGATTATATTCATAACTCTGAATCACTGAATATTGAACTGAGCAGCGAATTTATTTTATTCATCAGTACCTTAATGCGCATTAAAGCGAAAATGCTGTTGCCGCGCAAAGAATTGGATCCACAGGGAAATGAAATAGACCCGAGACAGGAGCTGATCGATAAAATCCTTGAATATAAAAGATTTAAAGAAGCTTCTCAAAAAATGAGTGAAATGGAAGCGCTGAGAATGTTGATGGTAAAGCGTGGTAACATCCGTGAAGAACTTTCTCTTATTGGTGAAGAAGCTTCCGAAGGGACGGAAATTCAAACGGTAACTTTATTCAAATTAATGAAGGCATTTGAAAAAGTAGCACAGCGCTTGCTGGATAAAAAAAATCGGCCTGTTCATACCGTTATCAGTTATAATTATACTATGGAAGGTACGCGCCAATATATGCTTGGCCTCATTAAATCTGAACGTTCTCTTTCTTTTGAAAAGATTTTTGACGTGTGCAATGACCGTATTCATGCCATATTCCTTTTTTTAAATGTATTGGAACTGGTTCAGTTAAAATATATGACCATTATTACAGGAGAAGGAACAAACAATTTTATCATAGAATACAATGAAGAAGGCGTAAAAGAAGCAATTGCGGAAGAAGGAAATTCGATAAATACGCAACACAATTAATCTGTACAGTAAAAAATAACACTGCTCTTAAACTCTCCGTTCCAATTACTTATTCTGGCAGGATTTTTATGTGATATTTTAAAAAAAATGCCATGCAAACAGACACTGTAAGCGAACCAAAAAAGAAATCTTCAAAGAAAAAGGAGCCGGTAAAAAACTATGCTAAAACCTACAATGGGTTTAAGAATTTTGGCGATCAGCAATACACCGGTATGAAAGTAGGCCGCAGCCACAAATGGTATTATGACAAAGGCGAATGGCATGAAACGAAGATAACTCCTGACCTTTGGGAAATATCGTACAATGTTATTAAACGCAGAGCTGGGCATGCTCCGGAAGGTTCTGGTGTTCCGGTAGGAACTGAATATCATTGGTATATTCTGGCACACCAGGATGTAAAAAAATTAGATGCAAATGATTATACAACTCAAATGACCGGCATAAAGTACAAACTAGCTTTTAAAAGAGCAGGAAATGAAAAATGGAATGCAACACCAAAAACTGAAAGGAAAAGATTGGTAAAACTGCTGAAGGATTTCATTGTTCAACTGGAAAAAGGTTCGGTTCCTCTTCAGTTTGAATACAAGCAAAAAGAGTATTCAGGAGAAGCTATTCCCACGCCTCAGGTTTGCAATGAAGAACATTGTACAGAACTAGGTATCACCCTTAATGAAGAAAATCTGGGCATCATTCACTGCACCGATAAAGGTTGGAAAATGAAAAATGTAAAAGATCAAAAATTTGTAGATGCAATTGGAAACCAGATTTCATTATGGAATCAGCAAAATGAGTAAGATTAAAATTTTTACCGGCCGTCTTCCTTTTAAAAAATATTGACGTTTGTATCAATTTTTTAAGCCAATTTAAGGCACATATTTTGAGCGGAAAATCATAATTACCGGTTATCAATTAATTTCCCAAAATATGCAACAAAAAAAACCATTCGATTACCCTGAAAGTATCAGGGTGGTTCCCTTACATCAGCCTACACCAGAAATTGCGAAAACAAAGAAAAAAAAGAAAGTCGCTACACAATTTACTTATCGTGGAGGCCCACTGATTCCAAATGTAGAAGTATTTACGATTTTTTGGGGTGAAGGTTGGCAAACCACTTTAAAAAACACAGCTACTCAAATAAACCAGTTTTTTCAAACTATTTTGGAAAGCACATTAATAGATCAGTTAAGTGAGTATGATACACCAAAATTTCAAATAGGAAAAGGAAAACTGACAGGAACCATTACCACTGTTGATAAAGCACCTGCACAAAGTATTACAGACACGCAAATTCAAAAACAACTTCTCAGCTGGATCAAAAGCAATAAAGCATTCCCAAAACCAAATGGCAACACGCTTTATTTTACGTATTTCGATTCAGGAATCAGCGTTTCCATGGGCGGCAGTGCTTCATGCAGTTCTTTTTGCGGATATCACAATAATGCAGACAATAACACCTTTTATGCGGTAATGCCTTATCCGGATTGTACCGGTTGCCTGGGAGGCAATAAAGCTTTCGATGCATTAACCGGAACCAGCAGTCATGAGTTGTGCGAAGCAATTACCGATCCGATTCCCGGAAGCGGCTGGTATGATGATAATTATGGAGAAATCGGCGATATCTGTGCGTGGAAATTTAAAACTTTGGACAATTATAATGTCCAACTCGAATGGAGTAACAAAAAAAATAAATGCGTTTAAAAATATTCATTGATTAAACGAAGAGAAAATTCGATAGTTGTAAACGAACACCATTTCAAGAGCATTTTTAATAAATGAAAATCCGTTTTACCTCATTTCTTCTGCTAACTTTGCTTGATAAATATTTACGATTATCATGGTAAAAATGGGCGAGTATAATGTGATGAAAGTCATCAAAGAGAAGTCAATGGGCGTTTTTCTGGATGATGGTGATGCAGGCATTTTATTACCAAAAAGATTTGTTCCGCACGGTACAAAAATCGGAGATGAACTAACTGTTTTTTTATATCATGATGGTGAAGACCGGCCAATCGCTACTACACAAAAACCTTTAGGAAAACTTGGTGATGTTGTAAAATTGAAAGCGGTTAGTGTTACAAATCAAGGCGCATTTTTAGATTGGGGATTGATGAAAGATCTTTTTATCCCTAAATCAAAAATGAAAAATTACATGATTCCAAATGGTGAATACCTGGTAAAAATCGTTATGGACGAAAAGACAGGAAGACTTGCTGCTACTGAAAAATTAGAAGCATTTTTATCTAATGAACATCTAACGGTAAAAGAAAAAGATATTGTTGATCTGATCGTTTACCGGCGTACAGATATCGGCTATGAAGTGATCATCAATAATATTCACAAAGGCATTTTGCATCACAATGAAATTTATAGAAATATTGCCATCGGAGATCGCTTTCAAGGTTTTATAAAAAATATTTTGCCCGAAAATAAAATCGATGTTACAGCCGGAAAGCCAGGCTATAACCGCGTTGAAGACGAAACTGAGAAAATTATTCGTTTACTGAATGAAAATGATGGCTACCTTCCCTATCATGATAAATCGTCGCCGGAAGATATTTATTCATTCTTCGCAATGAGCAAAAAAACGTTCAAAATGGCAACCGGAAATTTATACAAGCAACAGAGAATCACCTTTACAAAAACAGGTATTCAGCTGATTGAAAAATGAATTTTGAGAAATTGCTACCACGCATTTTTTTGATCTTCATTCGTTCTTTCCGGAATTTCCGCGGGATGAATTCTCCAGTCCGGATCATATTTTGCAAACATCGCAAGCCACACGGTCCTCGAAATTCTCATAAGTGGAGGCTGCAGAGCCAGAATTAGAATCGCGTTTAATACCAACCAATAAAAAATCCGGTTGTCATTATAGGAAATTCCTACTATTATCCAAAAAGCGATAAAAGTAGCAACACTGATGGCAACGGTAAGTCCATAACTTACATAACTGGAACCGTAATAAAAACCAACCTCAATATCAAAATATTGACCGCAGACCGGGCACGTATCATACATTTTCATGAAGCCTCTTGAATAAGGTCTTTTATTAACAAACATATCCCCCAGCCGGCAGCGTGGACATTTGCATTGCAAAAGATTTAGTATCCCCGGCTTTTCTTTCTTACTCTCTGCATCCATGTTTTTCTTTTTCTGAAGGCAAAATTACGGGAAAGAAATGGAGATAATTTATGATCTATCTCATTTGAAATATGGGGTGAATATTGTTAGACGACTTTTTTACGTTCAGGTTTTAAACCTACTTTATGTCCATAAGCTGCGAAATACAAAATAAATAAATAACACGGAACCATGATCCAAAAAGCCTGCTGAAAACCAATTTTTTCTCCCAGGCTTGCCCATATTTTCGGTAAAACTGCTCCACCGGCGATTCCGATTATCAGTAAAGCTGACCCTGCTTTCGTAAATCTTCCCAATCCATGAATAGTAAGCGGCCAGATGGCGGGCCAAACTAGAGCGTTTGCCAAGCCCAGCAAAGCAATAAAAAACACTGAAGTGTATCCCGAAGTAAAGATGGCGAGTAAAGTAAAAATAATTCCGAGAATTGCACATCCCTTTAGCGCTGTCGTTTGGGATATGTATTTTGGAATCGTAACGATACCAATTAAATATCCAATCAGCATTCCGATCATCGTGTAAGTGGTAAAATGTTTGGCAATATCCAGGTTGATACCAATTGCTTTTCCATAAACCTGGATGATATCACCCGCCATTACTTCAACTCCAACATATAAAAACAGTGTGACAAAACCAATCCATAAATAAGGAAAACTAAAAATCGTCTGTCCATCACCGTTAGCTTCATTTGTCTCCATATCTTCTCCTTCGGCTTTTACTTCCGGAAGGCTGGAGAAATAAATAAATACGGCCAGGGCAATTAAAACTGTTGCAATAATAATGTAAGGAACAATTACCCTCGATGCCAGCGCGTCTAATTCTACTGCTTTCTCCGCCGGATTCAGCGTCTTTAATTTTTCAACAATGGCATCTGAATTTTTTAATAGAAAAGCGCCCATAACTAATGGAGCGAGCGCGCCGGCTCCCTTGTTGCAAATTCCCATTACACTGATTCTTTTTGCCGCACTTTCCAACGGTCCGAGAATCGTAATGTAAGGATTAGAAGCTGTTTGGAGCAAAGCCAATCCGGTCCCGATAACAAATAAACCGGTTAAAAATAATCCGTACGTTCTTGATTGTGCAGCTGGAATAAAAATTAATGCACCAACGGCCATTAATACCAATCCCCACATCATTCCATTTTTAAAACCTGTCTTTTTTAAAACCCATGAAGAGGGGAAGGCCATTACAGCATAAGAAATATAAAATGCAAACGTGACGAGAACTGCCTGTGACGTTTCTAGTTGACAGGCAATTTGCAAATAAGGAATCAACGTACTGTTAAGCCAGGTTACAAAGCCAAAAATAAAAAAGAGGATGCCGATAATTACAATTTCTGAAGTATAATTTTTTTTGCCCGTGGTGAGGTTTTGGTTCATCGAAATTTTTTTTAAGAAATGGAGAATCAATTGCGTGAAAATATAGAAATAACCGGTAAAACCAAACCAATCAAAAATATAAAAGACGAAACTAGATGATTCTTCGTAATAGGAGGATTAAACAAACGATTGCGCTATTTTTTTGACATGAAACAGAAAACCTGAGGAAATAAAAATGGCGATATTTGTTTATTTACTGATACTTTGATTCGTTTCCTATTGAAACATAACAACGGCTTTGCATAGACAAAAATCTTTTCCTTACTCAAATAAGATTTTGGCGGCGAAAAGCATTATGATTTTAATTTATGTCCATTGTATTTTTCAAAATGTATATCCGTTATTTTTGCGTCAAAGAAGCATTCCCATTGGCTTATGAAGATAGTATCAGTCCTTTTTGCTTGCCTGTTTTTATTCGATTCAGGATTGACGGCACAAACTGTTTCGGATTACCATCCTTATAAAGCGATGAGTCCTGCTCAATTGCAGAAATACCGGCAATCCATTTGGGATACTTTACCTGCAGCGGTAGGTTGGGTAAATGATTTTGAGGGATTATATAACCCGGTTCAGGAAAATAACCTGGAAAGTATGCTACAACACCTTGAGAAAAGAACCAGCATTGAAATTTGTATTGTAACAGTTGATTCCAATATGGTTGCTGACAATAAATTTGACGATTTTGCCTATCTCCTTTTAAAAAAATGGGGCATTGGAAAAATTTCAAAAAGCAACGGAATCGTGATTTGTATTTCAAAAGATTATAGAAAAATATTTGTTTGTACCGACTTTGGTATCAATAAATACATGGATTATGATGAAAAATACCGGATCATCAATAAATATATTATTCCTTCTTTTGCAAAAAACGATTATTACCAGGGCACTCTTGATGGATTAAATGCCATCATTAAAAGAATAGACAAAAAATGGAAGCATTATAACTGATTAATCTGAAAATGGGAAAATTATAAACTCAGAATAATCGGATAATTAATCCAATTTAAAAGTCTGCTTCATAGCTTTCATCATTCCTGTTGTAGACCATTGACCTGGCACGATCATCCTTCTCACTGTATATAATGGTTCTGTAGAATCTCGTTTTGTAGATAAAATAAAAGCCATTTTAAATCCGGCCTTTTTCAATTGCGGGATTGCAGCAGCATTCCATAATCCATAAGGATAAGCAAAATAAGTAGCTGGTTTTCCGGTAATATCTTCAATGGTTTTACGCGGTTTTACAAATTGTTTTTCCCAATCCTCGCCCTGGTATTTGGTTACCATATGATGATCCCATGTGTGTGATTCCACTGCATTTCCATCATCTGCCAATTGTTTCAGTTGTTCTTTGGTCATGTATCTCGGACGATTAATGGAAATAGTCATGATAAAAAAGACGCCTTTAAATCCGTATTTTTTCATTTCCTGGTATCCGATACTAAATTGTTCCTCATCGGTATCGTCAAAGGTGAGCATTACTGGTTTTGCAGGAAGTGCGCCTCCGTGTACGAGATAATTATACAGTTGATTAGGTAGAACTGTTTCATAACCACTGTCTTTAAGCGCTTTCATTTGTTGTGCAAACTGAGCCGGCGATACAGAGTAACTTTTCAAGGTTTCACTTTGTCCGGGCTTCGGCTCACGAATGTGATGATAGCACAGCACAGGCACTTGCCTTTTCGCAAAAATAGCGGCAGCATCTGCGATAGGAGTGTTCATTTCTGCGTTGGAAGAAGTAGAATCTGCCTTTACAGTACTTGCAGATTTTGTCTTTTGATCTTTATCTTTTGTAGCTGTGGCAGAATTGCATCCTGCCAAAATGGAAACGCAAAATGCAATAAAAACAACGGTTTTCATAAAAAATGAGAATTACTGGTATTGAATGTAAATTGGTTTTGGGGTAAATTTTAATAATTCCTGCGGCGTATAAAGCTGATTAGCACCGGTTCTGGTATCATTCTTATAAAATAATTTAAATCCTGTAAATTCAACCGGTTCTTTGTAAATATAAAGCAGGTAGGTCGAGCGTTTCAATGTTTTATCTCCCCAGCCATCCATGTCCATCACTACCTGCACTTCCGGTACTTTTTTTATCTGCTTGTAATTGGTGATCATTCCTTGAGTAAAACGGTGAACAATTAAAATTTTAGGAGGAAGGTTGTATTTTTTTACCAAAGCAGCTAAATCATCAATAGCCGTATTGACATCGTCTGCACTGAATGTTCCAATCTTTTTTCCGGGAACGTGGCCGTCTTTCATTGAAAATTCAGGATCAATTCCCAGATGCACCTGGGGCAACTGTAAATATTTTTCCAAAGGCGGCACTTCGTCTCTTACAGAACTGTGTCCAACCTGTACATCAAGAAACACAAGAGCATCAATACTATTTGCCCAATTTATAATTGTATCAATCTGGCCGGAAGGCATGCGCATCCGGTGTTTTCCATCTTTTCCTGGCGCTCCCTGTGCAGTAACAGCGATGTAATGCAAAGCCGGTATTACCGGAATCGAAGAATCTGCGGCCTGCCAATGTGCAACTTCTTCTTTCAGCTTTTTAAGCATTTCATTTTTTGGTAATTCACCCAAAATACCCATTTTCTTTGAATACAAATTGCCATAAAAGGCAACAATACGATGAAAAGGTAAAACGGCTCCCGGCAAAGGATAAGGCATTTTTGCCGGCCACTTGTCGGTAGTGTCGTGATTGGCAAGATTCGCAAGAAGTTTGTTGAACAAAGCTGTGTCAACGGTTTTTTTCTCATATACTTTTCCTTTCTCAATATTCTGCTCTTTTTTTGCAGAATCAGTAAGAGATTTGGCCGCTAAATGATCGCTCGCAGATTGGCCGCTGTTGCAGGCAGTAAACAAACATAAAACGACGAAAGTGATTGGGGCAATAGCCAGGTAAACTCTAGTTTTCATGGGGCGAAGTTATCTTAAAAAAGGATCAATTATATTTTAAATTCACAAAATTTTGTTACAGAAAAATGAGCATTAATTACCAATATTTTGATATTTATCCAGGTCAATTTGGGATCCTTTTGCAAACATTTTTCTTAAAATAAAAAACAATACGATTTCAATAATTACAATGATTAGAAAACGAAAAGAACTGACAGAATATTTTCCGGTAACCCAGAAATAAAATAAAGCTGACAAACTAAAAACTGCAGCAACCAGAGCTACCAGCCATTTTATTCTTTCAAGTGCCAGGTAAGCTTTGTGGACAACTTCTTTAGAAACTGATGCATCTGGCGTTATTTTTTTTAAAAGAAAGAAGTTTTTTGTCGCATCGCATATCAAAGGAATTAATTGCAGCCATGCAAGAATTAAGAAAATATAGTGGCCCAAAAAGGTAAACTTGGCAGAAATTAACAGGCATAATAAAAATAATGAACCATACACGAGAGGAATAAAAAGAAAATCCAGGTAAAGGTAAATTTTGAGGCAGCGTAATGATCTCCTCGACAATTCTTTTGGCAATAAAAAAATGCCCCGGATGTAAGTTGTTAATTCCAATGAAGAATCGGGAAATTCGAGATCAAGGATGCTGAATTTTCTAACAAATACATGCAGCGTATAAAAATTTTTGCTGAGCAATTTTGCAAAAGCGCCGAGTAGCAGCATCAAGCCAAAGATGACGCAAAAATAACTGACGATATTTTGCATTTGTAATGTGTTATTCACTTTTGATTTCTTTTAATTCATTCTTCACGATTTGGGGAATATGCTCTGTTGTAAGTTTCGTCTGCATTTGTATCCGGTCATTTTTATATTGGTTCCAATCGAATCCAATCAAAAATTCGGTAGCGGCTTTTGCGCCCAATACAAACATGTCGATTTTATCCTGGTCTTTTATAAAAAAATTAAGCCAGTTGTAGTCTGACAAAGGAATTTTGCCAATTCCTTTTTCAAAAAATTTATTTTTTAATAAAAAGTCTTTATCATAATAATATCTGATCGTGTTGAACATTCTTCCCAGATAACCCAAAAAAGTCCAGTGAATTGGGTTTGTTGATTTATTTTCAGGCTTGCTGTCGTCAAGGTCAATTCCTAAAGATGGCAATCGTGGAACAAATATTTTTGGATTGTAAAAAATATCAATTGGGAAATTTGAAAGAATACCACCATCTACAAAACGAACTTCAGATGGCGGATTGTGTTCATCCAAAGTATCCAGCCATGCTTTTTTTATTTCCGGTGATTCGTTTGGTATATTGTTAATAAAATAAGATTCAAAGAATACAGGAATTGCCATAGAAGCACGGATAAAACCTGCAGGTTGCAAGGTATCAATATCTTTTTCTTCACGAAAAAGATTACACATAGCGGGAAACTGAATCTTGTTTTGCGTTACCAATTCTGAGGCAATAAAAGTAACGTCGCCACAAAGTGAATCAATCGTTTCGGGATTTTCAGGACGTAAATATAGTTTCGGAAGTGCCGCTGCTTTTTTATTCAGATCGGATACTTTTAGCACGCCATTCGAAATCAATTGTTTCTTTATCCAATCATAAAAATAATTTCCCGGATTAATTCCATAGCCGGCATTCTTGAGCTTCTGAATTGTTCTGGAAATATAAAAAATTAAAAATGCAATCAACAGAGAATAGAAACCGGTGACTACAAAAAACAATTTGGTAACGATCGAGAGCAAGAAAAACTTTTGCTGAAGACCGAAAAAAATAACATCTGCTGAAATTAACAGAACGCCGGTTATGATTAATCCTTTAAACCAGTTTTCCATTTTTTTGGTAAAATCTTCCTGCGTAATAAATTTTTTAATAATCCATTTTGCTGCAGGATTGCCATCCACAAGATCAAAAAAATTGAGGTCGCACAGCGACTTTAAAATTCTTTTTGACTTCATATCTTTTTTCTCTCCGATCACCGTCATCAATGCAGTATTTATCGCTCCTGCGCTTGTACCCGCAAGCCTGACAAAACGAATTCCCATTTGTTCCAGGATATAAGTATATCCAACCAAAGCCACGCCCAGCACGCCTCCACCTTTTTGCACCAGGTTTACATATTGGTTTCCCTCATCATCATATACATCAGAAACAATAAACGGACGATTGTTCTTTCTGAATGCCGTATCCAACTGTTCCAGGCATTGAAGCACTTCGGGATGATTGGTAAAATCTTCAGTGGTCAGTTCTGTCTTCCTTGAACGATCAGTTTTTGATGAAGGCATTAATGATTGAATTATTGAATGATTAAATTATTAATCTTAAAACCAGAATCTGTGTTATTTTTTGGTTTGCTGATTTAATATTTAATGATTGAATTTTTAAATTATCGAATGATTGAATTGCAAAATAAAATGTCAACTATTTGTTCATTTACTGAGAACGTAACTTATCAATTTTGACGATGGAACCTTCCAACTCATTTGGAATTAATATAACTATCGAGATGGTCAATTGTTTCCTTCTGCACGAGTACAGTTTGCTTCACCACGTCGCTTATTGAAATGATTCCGGCAAGTTTATTTTCTTCAAAAACAGGAAGATAGCGGATGTTGTTTTTTGTAAGAAGCTCCATACAATATTCAACGGTATCTGATGGTTTTAAATGAGGAAAATCTGCAATCATGATATCACTCACTTTGGTATCCGTAGAATTTTTCCCCTTCAAGATTACCTTTCTTGAATAATCGCGTTCGGTAATAATTCCTTTGAATTTTTCATCTTTCATGACGACGACAGAACCAATATTATTTTCGGCCATTACTTTTAAAGCATCAAGTACGGAAGTTTCCGGCAAAACCGAAATGGCTTTATTTCCTTTGCGTGCAAGGATGTCGCTGATTCTGTTCATGATTTTTGTTTTTGGATTTAAAAATGGAATTTACGAAAGTATTTTTATAAAAACCAGCGATAGAAGGAAATGTGAAATGATGGTGCAAATTTTTATGGTTTGTCAACAAAGGAACAAATACCTTGATTTTTGATCAGGCAAACAGTTTAAAAAACTTTCATCGAACATCAGCAAACAAACAAATAATTGATTTTTCTATTTATCTTCATTGATAAATAACTATGCCTTTTGATTTTAAAAGTAAAGAAGCATAATGCAGACAGCCTTACAAATATTATTGGGAATAGTAGCAATAATCTGTTTATCAGGCGGAACGAATCTTTTGATAAAGGGAACCACGTCTTTTTTGTCAAAAACAGATTTGCCAAATCCTGTATTAGATAATCTTTTCCGGTTTTTAAGCGGAATCTACTTTGGCCTTGGATTTCTGATGGCGTGGGTTGTTTTTAATCTTTCTGAGGTAACCGACTTAATTTATTTTATCGGCATTGTTGTTATTTTCTCCGGATTAGGCAGGTTGTATTCAAAAATAAAAGTTGGTTCGGCAGGTAAATATTTTGAGTATATAATGATCTTTGAAATCATACTCGGAATCAGTATCATTCTTCTTGAATATTTTAGATAAAACATAGATTATAGCATTGTTAGCGGCAATGATCAAAATGGATGTTGTAGTAGAATTGTATTTTTCATTGCTAATACAACAGCTTCGCGTCTTGAATACAAATTTAGGAGTCTCAACTCCGTTAAAAAAGCGCATTTTATTATCTTTGCAGGATGAATCTTAATGAAAAACCAACCGTTCGTATTGCAATTTTAGATCTATATGAAGGACATGAAAACCAGGGCATGCGTGGCTTGCGTGAAATCATCAAACATT
>JAICYZ010000033.1 GCA_025933935.1 Chitinophagaceae bacterium | reverse complement strand
TGCTGAAAGCATCGATCCGTGCTAAATGCTCCACGCGTGTATCTTTATATTTTGCCCACTCCAGTGTTCCTGCTTCATCTGCTTTTCTGATCACCGCCGCTGCTTTTTTAAAAGCTTCTGTTACATTGTCAGGCAACGTTTCAATCTTTGCAGTGTTTACATCGTCGAAATATTTGAAGTTCGGATATTTCTCCATGTCATCGAGCAAAGTGCTTTCCGACGGCCATAATAATTCCAAACCGCTTTTTAAAAATTCATCTTTCCAAACAGTTGTTTCCAAACTGTCCCATGTTACTACGAATAATGTCGCGCCTTTTGAAGCGGTGTCATTTCTTAAGTCCCAGTTTCTAAGAATTTCAAAATAGTTTTTTTCCTGCGGAGAAAGTTTATCCACCTGCATATTTCTAACCAAAACAGGGAGCGCCATTTCACCAAAAACATTGTAATTGTCGGTTTGCAATTTCATCATATCCTGCGCGGTAATGTCGTTCATCGCTTCCAGTCTTTTATTGATTTCCCAACCGCGGTAAGGAGGATAACTGCCGCCGAGATAATATGGATACGTGGTATCCGTGGGCAGCTGGTTGGCGCTGCTTACAAAGCCTCTTTCCGGATTCACCAGGTGTGGATTTTCATCCTGCGGAATCATTCCCTGCCAGAAATAAGTGCTATCCGTTCCAGGCATTACAAAATCTCCCTGGCGATACCATTTTGCCGGAAATTCGCCCTGATCCCAAATAGCAATGTCTCCATTCTTGCAGGCAAAAATGCAGTTCTGTCCAGGCGTGTGTAAATATTTTATCGCCTGCAAATAATCATTATAATTCTTTGCTTTATTCAACAGAGTAAACATTTTCAATTCGTTGCTTGCATCATGCGCTTTCCATCTTACCGCGTAATTTTTTTCATGGGTATTTCTTTCGCCATCAAAACTTTTATCATACATCACAGGCCCAATATTCGTATAAGCAACTGTGTCTAAATAATCCGGACGGTTTTTTATTTTAATGTCTTCAATCCTGAACGTTGTTGGATGCCAGGTGCTGTCAAACCAGTATTCCTGGCGGCTTTCATCCTTAAATTTTACTTCATAATAATCCCTTACATCGCGCATCGCGTTTGTAAACCCCCATGCGCAACTGTCATTGAAGCCAATGATAATTGACGGTGCTCCCGGAAATGTGGCGCCGTAAGCGTTGTATGAAGGCGTATTGATTTGCATCTCATACCAGATAGAAGGAAGATTCAATCCGAGATGTGGATCATTGCATAAAATTGGCGAACCGCTTTTTGTTTTTTTACCACTTACTGCCCAGTTATTACTTCCATTATCCGGATCTGGTTTTTGTTCTGTAATGGTAGTGGAATCTTTGTTGTCATAATAAAGCGAATCTGCTGAAGCGGGAATTTCAACATCGATTGCCGGCTTTGGAAAAACAGTTCCTTTTGGAACGATCGGATCTAACGAATCCATCACGATCGGATAGATTTTATCAAAATCAGCAGAAGAAAAAATTGATTTTGCATTCGTCATTTCAAAATCCCTTTCATAGCCTGCCAGCTCGAGAGCCATATATTTCAAAAAAAGTGCGGATTTCAGATTGCTCCATTTTTCCGGTTTATAGCCCATTAATTTATATTCGAGAGGGAGGGTACTTTCGGTGAGGCCTTGAATATATGCATTTACACCTGCTGTATAGTTGTCACATTCAGCAAGCGTTACCGGGTCTTTTTCGATCTCTTTTAAAGAATTTTCTGCTCCGAACACCATGCCGAGCCTTCTTTTATCGCGGTCATATTCCAGTGCCAGCGGCCCTACTACTTCACTCAATCTTCCGGCTGCAGCACGGGTTTGAAATTCCATTTGCCACAAACGAAATTTGGCGTGAAGATATCCCTGCACAAAAAATGCGTCATTTTCATTATCGGCAAATACATGTGGCACCAGTCTTTCATCAAAATAAACTTTCACTTTTCCGTTTAACTGTGGAAAGGATAATTTGGCTGAATAATCCTGTTTTAAAGGCTCTGCGTTCTGCCACACTCCCTGTTGAGGGCTTAATAATTTTCCAAATGGAACAGGCAATACCATTGTTGTGTTGAAAAGCAAAACCAAAATAACAGTGATCACCCCGAAAACGATAAATGAAATTATTTTCATAAACAGGTTTAAAGATGTAAAATAAAGAATTTACAAATAAAACAAACTTGAAATTTTATTTTCATTAAATGCGATTGCAAATCGTTTCCCGGCAAAAGAAAATACAATGAAGATTTGCTTTTTTGCAATTGTGTTTTTAGGAAAAAAATATTTAAAGCTTAAATAGTTTTTTACAGAAGAAATTAGGATGAGCTGTCTTTATTTTAAAAGTGTTTCTATAAAATATAAAATCCGATGAGACTAAATTCACTTATTTCTTTTTTTGCTGAGATCTAATGGGTAATAAATACAATTAATATTTACGGAACATTATTTGCAGTTTTTTTTATTATTCATTTTAAAATCGATTAAAACATGAAACTTTCAAAAATTTTGCTTGCCGTTTTTCTAACGGCTGCAGTTTCTTTTATCGGCTGCAAGCCAAAAGATTCAACTATTCAGAAAAATATTGCGGATAAATTTGCTGCCAATCCCGAATGCTCCGGTGCAACGGCTACTGTGTCAGACGGTGTGGCAACCTTAACAGGACAGGTAAAAGACGATATGTGCAAAAGCACTGCAGAAACTACTGCAAAAGATGTAAAGGGTGTTAAGTCTGTAGTAAATGATTTGACCGTAACTCCACCACCACCGCCTCCTGCAGCCCCGACCGTAAGTCCTGACGCTGCTTTGAACCAGGGCGTAACTGATGCAACCAAGGATTTCCCTACGGTAAAAGCAACAGTTAATAATGGCGAAATCACGTTGACCGGAACTATCAAACGTAAAGATCTTACTACATTGATGCAAAGCCTGAACAGCCTTCATCCGGCAAAAATCAATAATCAGTTAACCATTAAATAATCAAAAATGTCAGCGTTACAAGATAAATACAAACAATTGATTGATGCCGCAAAAGCAGCAGGAATCAGCAATTTGCAGGTCAGCGAGCAAGGAAATGTTTTGCACATAAGTGGCGATGCTCCAACAGGTGCGGCAAAGGATCAGCTTTGGGAAATTTATGGAAAAATTGATCCCGATTACCGGGCCGGTGATTTGATCCTCGATATTGAGGTAGCAGCTACTGCCGGTACAAAAGCAAAAGTAACAACAGATAGTACTGCGCTTAATATTCGGAAAGGGCCGGGAACAGATCAGCCGATTGTGGGAAAAGCAGCTCACGGTGAAATCGTTACTCTTCAGAATAAAACCAATGAACAATGGTGGCTGATTAAAACTGATGGCGGTGTGGAAGGCTACGCATATGCCCAATACTTATCTCCTCAATAACTTTTTAAATTGATAATCTTTTTGTAATGAGAACCTGTTCAAAAGACAGGTTTTTTTGTGCAATAATCAACCCTATTTTTAATCTCAAAAATTATTATCTTTAGTAATCAAAAAAATGAAATAAACGATTCATTTTAAATTCGTGCCTTTTAAAAAAATAAAAATACTTTATGAATCATCCGAGGCATGATGAAACACGAACAAAATTTCAGTTAGAACGTTTTGTTTTTTTCAGTGACGCCGTTTTTGCAATCTGCATTACGCTGCTGGTCATTGCGATAAAAGTGCCCGATCCTGACGAGATGCATATTTATACCGATAATGCTTTGTGGACATATCTTTCTCATAATTCGTTGAAATTTTTGGGATTTTTTATAAGCTTTGGCATCATCGGTCATTATTGGTCAGTTCATCACCGCATATTTGGCTATGCGCAGAACTACACTACTTCTTTGATCTGGATTAACCTTGGTTATCTTTTTTCTGTGGTCCTGTTGCCTTTTAGTTCCGGATTACTCGGAGAATATGCTTCAAACACCGACATGTTCCTTCCTTATGCAGTATATGTTGCTAATATGTGTTTTACCGGATTTATGAATATCTGGTTGTGGTTGTACATCAGCAATCCAAAGAGGAGTTTATTGACCCGTAAAATATCGCAGGCTAGAATACAGCTCGGGTTATATAGAAGCCTGATGATTCCTGTTGTATTTCTGATTTCACTTTTACTTTCCTTTGCGCTTCCTGTTTTTTCGCGGTTTATTCCGGCCGTCATACCTTTTATTTTGCATTGGGGAATGAAAGGCCTGGAGCGAAGAGCAGATCAGAAAGATAAAGACCAGCTTGTGCTGGCAACAAGAATTACCAGGCAGGAAGCGAGCTAAGAGAATAGATTATTGTATCTTATTACTTCAGATTTCATTCATTTTATAAACAATTTTAAAAGAAGAATTGATATTATTTGTTGCTTTACTGAGTTGTATGCCTTTATGAAGATCGACAAGAAGATGTGTTAACCGGTTTACCAGGTTTAAAAACTTTATCATGAAAAAAAGTATTTTTTTCAATTTAAGTTTTCTTCTTTTTTTCCTTCTGGGAAAGTCTCAGTCAAATACTATTTCTCCTTCAATTCCTGATTCTTCTCATTCTGATGAGAAACTGTTTGACGATAGCGGAATACTGGAAATTACTTTAAAAGGAAATGTTCATAAACTTTTTGAGGACAGGAAGGGAGAAGCGAAATATTATCCAGTGACTCTTAGCTATAAAGATGCAGACAGCGTCATCTCAATCCACATAAATGTAAAAACGAGGGGCCATTTTCGACGTGATAAAGCAAACTGCAGTTATCCGCCTTTGTTACTCAGTTTTTCAGATACTGCGCGCAATCCACCTTCTGTTTTTCCTGAACATTCTTCTTTAAAATTAGTGATGCCGTGCAAAGGAGATAAATTCGTAGTACACGAATGGATGGTCTATAGATTATACAATCTTATAACGCCGCAAAGCTTTAGGGCCAGGCTTGTTAAAGTAACATTGCAAGATGACGATAATAAAAGAATGCCTTCGCCATTTTATGGAATGCTCCTGGAAGACGAAAAGCAAATGGCCAAACGGAACCACATGGTGGCTGCAAAAAAGAAGATAAAGCCATACGAAACGATGCGTGAGCCATTTTTACGAATGGCAGTGTTTGAATATCTGATTGGCAATACAGACTGGTCGGTAGAATACATGCAAAATATAAAATTTATCGCTTCTGACTCTGTGTCAAAGCCAGTCACAGTGCCTTATGACTTTGACCTTTCAGGCATTGTAGATGCACCGTATGCCTTGCCGGCTCCTGAATTAAAAATGAATTCTGTGAGAGAACGCAGGTATCGCGGCTATTGCTTAAAAGATATGAAAGGATTCGACAGCACCATTGCTTTTTATAACGGTTTAAGAAAAAAAATTTATAGTCTTTACACTGATTCTCCCTTGCTGGACGAAAAATATAAAAAGCAAACCACCAGCTATCTGGATCAGTTTTATTCCACAATTAATAACCCAAAAGCTTTAGCAAAGGAGTTTGGATATCCTTGCCTACCGGATGGTACCGGAAATGTGATCATTAAAGGCCTTAAAGAAAATTGATTGTTTTAATTGGTAAAAGCCGACCGCATCATTGAGTTCGGGCATTTTCGATAAAGGTATATTTTACCCTTGTCGGATTGTTTATTAACTTAAAAAAGTCATCCAGGTAATCGGTCAGTTCTTTTCTGCTTTTTATAGACAACAAGTTGAAGTTATTAATCACCGAATAAATGCTGTCTTTTTGTTTTTTAAAAACATCTACCACTTCATTTACTATCACCTGAGGTTCAGCAAAACCGCGATACAATCTTGTACGCACATCGGGAATATCAAGATTTGGATCGGGGATTGAATAATTGGTATTTACAAATCCTGAAAAATCGAAATCATACGGCACCATGAATGGCCTCCTGGCAGAATCCGTTTTTGATAGAAGTAACCTCGTATTATGATTTGCAGAGACACCGAAATCTGTATTGCCAATCATGTATTCAAATATGCAGGCCATCGCCATTTGATAATTATCGGTGTTTCTTGGATCAATCTTAGCTTTTAAATACGTGCAGTTATTTCGCTTCGCCACGTTTTTTATATCTTCCATTAGAAAAGCATATTCAATATCCGTTTTCTTTTTACCAGAACTATCTGTTAGTTTTAAATTTAATAATCTCACCCTAAAACTCTTACCGGTAAGGAGGTTGTACATTTTATAGACAAGGAATTCGCTTAATAAATATTTTTCACCAATGTCCGAAGTATAGCATTGACTTACTAATTTTAAGGAACCCAAAGGTTTTAATACTGACGTCTTTTTATCTTTAAAATCGATTGTCAGGGGAGGCAGAAAACATTTGTCTCTTCTGAAGTGTCCTCTCACTGTCAGAATGATCGGTTCGTTGATTGTGTTGCCGTCAGGAAGAGACATTGACAAATTTGCAGGAAATTGAAGACCGGGTTTATTTTTTTTTCTGAAGATCATTCCCATGTTTGTTGTAATGGTAGCATGGATGATTGAGGTGTCTTCAAAAAATTTTTCTTTATCAAAAGACGTCGTTTGACTAAATCCATTTCTCCATGCAAGCGAAGAAATAAATATAACTATAGATAGAATTAATTTTATCAACGCGATTATTTTTTAAAATTAAAAATCAATTGTCCAACTGAATAAAATTATAAGGCGTTTGAATGTGAAGCCTTGCCGCTATTGTTGTGACAATAAAAAACCATTTTTCAAATGCCCAAAATCATTTAATACTTTCAGTTTTCTTTCTCACTTTGTTTTTTAATTCTTCTGTTTATGATTTTGATTCATTTTATCTATCATTTCTTCATTCAACACAATCTTTTCAATGCCACCCTTTCCCATTTTTTCAAGGTCTTGTAAAAGTCCCTGATCAGTCAGGTCAAGAGGGTGAGAATTTTCCCAGTCGTAATGCGCAATTTTTTGCAGCCTTTCTATCACTTCTGCATCATGTACTTCAATTGCCAGTTCACGGCGATGGTCAAAACTGCCCGGCGTGAGATTAATCGAACCGATGATCGCCCGGCAACCATCCGACAACAACATTTTTCCATGAAGTTTCAGATAATTCAGTTTATGAATTTTAATGCCGACATCGTCCATAATCCTTAAGCCACCTACACCTTCCACTAATTTTTCCATCCGCAACGTATGTGGTGGACGTGCCATCAGATGAATTTTTACTCCACGTTTGGATGCATGTACCAGCCTTTCAATAATAACCAGGTCCTGGAAACGCTCGTTTTGGATAAAAAGGGAATGCTTTGTTTCATCAATAAACCTGGCTATCCTTGTTCTGCCATTGTTCGTGCACCAGATGAGGTTCATGTTTTCAGCTGGTTCAAAATTGTGCCGATACCAGTCCGCTTCAAAACACAGAATAATTTCTTTTACTTCATGTGGATGACTCGTAATGATGGCATAATCCCGAGTTTCGGTCAGGTTTTTTGTTTCCCAGTTTAGCGATTTTATAAATGCCATCCGCTCATCTACTACCATTGATTTTTCATGAGTAATGGAAAAGAAAGGATTGCTGTCACGAACTTCGATTCCTGCTTCTTGCAGTATTTTTTTTGTCTCTTCATTTTCCTGTTCGCCATTGTTCCGGGATGGATTGAGCATTACTTTCACTTTTACACCGCGGTTCTTTGCTGCTATCAGCGCATTGATCAGGCCAGGGTCAGAAAATAGAAACATCTTAATGCTCAGTGAAACCTTTGCAGTATCTATGGCTGCAATAATTTCGCGGGCAGTATCATCTGGCAAAATCATGATCGACCGGTGGGACATAAAAATTGATTTTTTCTTTGTTTGCTGGAGATGTTCGTTTTATTTATTCGACTACATTCTGAATTGAATTCGTCATTTTCTGCAGGCTATGATCCGACCATCTTTGCACATTGCAAAGCTTCGCATACATGCCTGCTTTATTCATCAGTTCTTCATGTGTTCCTTGTTCTGCTATTAAACCGTGATCCATCACAACAATTTTATCAGCATCGCGAATGGTGCTTAAACGATGCGCAATAGTAATTACTGTTCGCCCCTTCATTAATTTCTCAAGCGCTTCTATAACTATTTTTTCTGATTCTGTATCCAGTGAAGCGGTCGGCTCATCAAGGATTAGGATAGGTGAATTCCGTACAACTGCCCGTGCAATACCGATTCGCTGGCGCTGGCCTCCCGAAAGAGTTACACCTCTTTCTCCAACCAAAGTATCATAGCGATGGGGCAAGTTTTCAATAAATTCATCTGCATTTGCAAGTTTAGCGGCTTCAATAATTTCTTCTTCGCTGGCTTCCGGACGTCCATAAGCAATGTTTTCGCGAATGGAGCCATAAAAAAGTACCGTATCCTGCAATACAAATCCTACCTGCGATCGCAGCCCATCAAGTGTAAAACCGGTAATGTCGGCATCATCTATTAATACCTTTCCCTTTGTCGGATCATAAAACCGTGAAATGAGGCTAACGATAGTTGATTTACCACTTCCGGTAGGCCCGCAAATGCCGATACGTTCTCCGGAGTTTATAGTAAGATTAAAATCGGTTATTACGGGAGATTCAGGATTGTAAGCAAAACTTACGTGTTCAAAAACAATCTTTCCCCTGACTTTACCTGGATTTATTGCATTTGGCTTTTCCGCAATTATGGTATCGGTATTTAAAATCGCCTGTATTCTTTCCAGTGCAACGGTAACCTGCGCAATCGAACTGGTCATTTTGGCAAGATTCTGAACGGGGCTAAAAAACTTATTCATGTACCAAAGAAAAACAGTGAGTGCTCCAACCGACATCGCTCCTTTCAATATCAGATCTGCTCCGCGCCAAAGGACAAAAGCCGTACATAATGAAACCGTAACCGCTACAAATGGCGAAACAACCGATTTTACTTTTCTCGCTTTCAGCGCAGCAAAGAGCGTCTCCTGGCTTACCTTCTGTAATTTCGCATCTTCAAAATCTTCGCGTCCAAAGGCATTCACTGCACGGATAGATTCCAGGCCTTGCTGCAAAATAACCAGCATATTGCTCTGATCTTTCCGGACCTCGCGCGTTGCTTTCTTCATCGCTTTTTTAAAGCGTGCAACAAAAAAAAGTAAAAAAGGAGCGACTGACAAGGCTACAAGGGTAAAGTCAGAATCGAGGTAAAACATAATTCCAATCATCCCGACAATCGTAATCGCGTCCACAAGAATGTTTAATAATGTAGAAGAAGCAAAATCCTGGATGATAGATACATCGGTAGTGAGGGTACTGAGTAATTTACCGGTCTGGTGTGTGTCATAATAAGAAAGACAAAGGTGCTGCAGATGATGATAAATTTTACGTCGCAGATCATTGGCGACATATTGTGCTACTTTTTCATTATAATAATTATCCAGAAAATCAGCGATGGAACCTAAAGCAGTTATGACAATATAGCTAATTGCAGCAACCGCTGCCATTTGTTTTACATTTTCTTTTGGAAATATAAGATTTAGCCAGTTTAGCCAATGTGGTAAAGGGTGATGACCTACTATGTTATCAATGATAATTTTGAGCGGCCATGGTGTAGCCAAACCAATTAATGCTTCTAATAGCATGGCAATCAGAATAATCACAACCATTTTACGGTACGGTTTGGCAAGACTGATAGCCCAGAGTATAAGAGCACTGAAAGAAGTGTTTCTTTCTAAATGAATCCCAGGAAAGCGAAATGCTTTTTTAAATTGAAGGGACATCTAAAAATTATTTTACAATTACCTTCTATTAAATTCTCCGGATTTCTTCTTGAGGTCGGGTAAGTAAGCAATTCACTAAAAAAGAGTGCTTCGGTTCTTTTTTATGCAATAGTAAATATACAATAAACCACTTATTTTCTCACTGATAATTTTTTTAAAATCGTGCATTTCTAAAAACACTGGCGGAACTGGTTTTTTAAATTAAAAATGCAGTAAGCATGCGAGAATATTACTAGCCGATATAAAATAAAAAAGCGAAAGAATATTTTAAGAATCGAAAAATGGATTAAATGTTTGTTTTCTGTAAATATGAATGCCGTGCTACTTTATTTCACTCTTGAATGTGCTTTCACAAAATCACTTACAAGGTAACTGATTAATTTTCCGGTAGAATTATCGGCTTCACCTTTGTCGGTTTTTGTTGCCCCTTCACAGATGTGTACATATGCAACATTTGAACTGATCGCTGCGAGATTCAGATATTGACGAGCGTTCAGACTTGTGATTCCCGATGGCGTAGAAGCGCTGCTCAAAGTGTTCTCAACAGAATCGAGGTCGAGTTCTATACCGGTAAAGTTATCGCCGGTAAAAGCCGTCGCATGCGCGATCGCTTCCATAAAGTTTCTTTTTTGGTGGATAAAGATATCCTCATACGAAATAAAATCAATAAAGGGATTATTGACAATATCTATCCATACATTTTGTTGCAGATAATTTTCGTGTACACCGATGACACAATATTTATTGAGATAGCCATTTTCGTCCGCATAGCGAAAAGCATTTCCTGAATGCCGTCCTTCGATGGGCCTGAAATCCATATGTGCATCTAGATTGATCGAATTGATTTGAGCAAGTTGAAGTAGTTCAGCTTTATACAACCCTTTGGCAGCGCCCTTTATGGCAGGATAGGCGTTATTGTGTCCACCACCGATGATAACAGGGATCTTTTTATTCTGGGTAATGATTTTTACCAGTTCCTCTACCGCGTCATCTATTTTGGTTACATAAGAACGGTAAGCAGCTATTTTTTCTTCATCAGTAGCGGCATTTACGTTGATTAATTTTGCCGCATTGGTAAAATCGAAATGACCGGCGATAAAAATGTTTTCACCGCTTAAAAAATCGTTACTCTGAATATTTAAAAAAGAATCCAGAAAAGGGAACCAGGCAGAATCGGCGCCTCCTTTTCCTAAATTTGCTTTTACCCCAATATCCTCAGGAATGCCTAATATGATGTACTTCGCCGATGTTTCAGCTATCGCTTTTTCAAAGTCATTTGTGCTGTCAGATAGCACTATTTCTCCCAATTTTGTTTCATATTTTCTCAGATGTGTAAGCAGCAGAATGTCTTTTTTGTCGTATCGTGTAAAATGAGCTGGCATAAATTCTAAGTTTAAAATTTCAATTTAAATAAAAGTACCGTTTATCATTACTTTATCAATCAGGTTACTACCAAATGAATAGGGAAGATAAGCAAGTGAAGGCACTGGTTTGGTAAAGATAAGGTTTGCTTTTTTGCCTACAGAGATACTTCCATAATCCTGCTCAATTTCCATCGCACATGCGCCGTTGATTGTGGCGGCGTTTATGGCTTCTTCAGGAAGCATTTTCATTTGAATACAAGCAAGAGAAATTACGAAATTTATATTTCCGGAAGGCGAAGAACCGGGATTGAAATCAGAAGCTAAGGTAACGGCAGCGCCGGCATTTATCAGATTCCTGGCCGGTGGCATCGGCATTCTTAAAAAAAATGCAGCCGATGGTAAAAGGGTAGAAGCGCCTTTGAATTTGCCTAATATTTCTACTTCATTTTCAGTCAACGTTTCCAAATGGTCCAGCGACAAAGCATCTAAAGAAATGCCGGCTTCGATGCCACCAATGCTGTTCAATTGGTTCACATGAAGTTTTGGTTTTAGGCCATATTTTTTTCCTGCTTCGCAAATCGTCCGCATTTCATGTGCAGAAAAAAAACCGTTTTCGCAAAAGACATCTATGTAATCAGCCAGTTTTTCTCTTGCAATAACCGGGAGCATGTCATGGATAATCAGCTCAATATATTTTCTGTGGTTTTCTTTATATTCAATAGGAAAAGTATGGGCTCCCAGAAAAGTAGACGTTATTTTTAATGGACTTTTTTCTTTTAATTTTTTTATCACACGCAGCATTTTTAATTCGCCTTCAACCGATAAACCATAGCCACTTTTTATTTCGATTGCTCCGGTTCCTAATTTGCTTACTTCTTCTAATCTTTTCCATGCCGCATTAAACAATTGATCCTCCGAAGCGGCATTTAATTTTTTTGCAGAATTCAGAATGCCGCCGCCTTTTGCTGCGATCTGTGCATAACTCAATCCTTTTATTTTATCAATGAATTCTTCTTCACGGCTTCCCGCAAAAACAAGGTGTGTATGGCTGTCGCACCACGTTGGCAACACAATTGTATCATCTGCCATCGAAAAATCTCCTTTAGAAAATCGAAAATTTTCCATCACATCAATTTCTGCAATTGTATCATTTTCAATAATGATGTAAGCATTTTTTATTGAAGGCAGCGTTGCAAGTTGATTGCCGCGTACAAAGCCGGAAGTCTCCCGTGTATTTGCCAACAAACTGATGCCGGTAAAAATTTTTGCAGCCATATAAAGCTAAATTATGGAAAAAGGATTTGAGCAAGGTAACTTTGTAAGAATCCACTGACGCCTGATGTTGGATTTAATACTCTAATGTTTAATGCGCCGCATAATTTTAATAATTTAATAATTGAACAATGCCCAATTCCCTCATAAACGAAACTTCGCCTTATCTTTTACAACATGCGAATAACCCGGTGGACTGGAATGCATGGAATGAAAAGACTTTATCAAAAGCAAAAGAGGAAAATAAAATGTTGCTGATCAGCATTGGTTATGCAGCGTGTCATTGGTGTCATGTGATGGAGCATGAAAGTTTTGAAAATGAAGAAGTGGCAAAAGTTATGAACGAAAATTTTATTTGTATCAAAGTGGACAGAGAGGAACGTCCTGACGTGGACCAGGTCTATATGAACGCTGCTTATCTCATCAATGGAAACGGCGGCTGGCCTTTGAATGCACTTGCCATGCCCGACGGGAAACCTTTTTTTGCCGGCACTTATTATCCGAAACAAAACTGGATAAAACTGCTTGAATATTTTGCGGAAATATATAAAACTGAACGCAACAAACTGGAAGAGCAGGCTGAGAATCTTTCAAAAGGAATTCGTGAAATTGAACATCTTCCACTGAATACAAATGATGTTTCATTCAGCGAAAATGATTTGAACAAAATGTTTTTTCTTTTTCAGCAGCGAATCGATTTAGAACATGGCGGCACCAAAGCAGCGATGAAATTTGCGATGCCTTCTATCTGGGAATTTCTGTTGCAATATCATTATTTTTCAAAAAAGGAAGAAGCTTTACATGCGGTAGAAATCACTTTAAGCAATATGGCAAACGGTGGAATCTATGACCAGGTTGGTGGAGGATTTTCAAGATATGCGACGGATGTGAAGTGGCACGTTCCTCATTTTGAAAAAATGCTTTATGATAATGGGCAGCTCGTAAGCCTTTACAGTAATGCTTTTAAGGTGACCGCCAATCCTTTATACAAAAAAGTCGTTTATGAAACGCTTCAATTTATAGATCGGGAACTTACTTCCACGGAAGGTGGATTTTATTCTTCATTAGACGCAGACAGCGAAGGAGAAGAAGGTAAATATTATACCTGGACACAAAAAGAGATCAAAGAAATTCTCAAGGACGACGCTGCCTTTTATTCAGACTATTTTGGAATAACTGAAGAGGGAAATTGGGAAGAAAATAAAAATATTCCCGATGTAAATTCCGGTAAAAAAGATTTTACAGTAAATGAACAAATAACACAGAAACTTGTTTCCTTAAATAAAAAATTATTTGAAGAGAGAGAAAAAAGAATACGTCCTGCAACAGATGATAAGATCCTTACCTCGTGGAATAGCCTGATGGCAAAGGGCTTCATTGTTGCGTATCAAACATTTGGTGAAGAAAGTTTTTTGAGATCGGCGAAGCGAAATATTGATTTTTTATTAAAAAATATTTGTACTGAAGATAATTCCTTGTTTAGAAATTATAAAAATGGCCACGCAACTATATATGGCTTTTTAGACGATTATGCATTTTTTATTACAGCTTTAATCGAATATTACCAGGCAAGTTTTGATGAATCTTATTTGCAAAAAGCAAAATCGCTTACTGAATATGTAATCACCCATTTTTTTGACGAGGAATCGGGAATGTTTTTATATACCGATAATCAGCACAGTAATTTGATCGCTCGAAAAATGGAAGTAACAGACAATGTAATTCCATCTTCGAACAGCGAAATGGCAAAGAATTTATTTTTATTGAGCCAATATTTTGATGATAAAGATTATGAAGAAAAATCAGTTCAAATGATAAAAAATGTTTCAGAAGATTTGGTAAAAAACCTCGGATATTACAGCAATTGGGCGCAGGCGATGCTCTTACAGGTTTTTCCAGCAACCGAAATTGCGATCGTTGGTAAAGATTGGAAAGAAAAGCTGGTTCAACTTCAAAAAACTTATCTGCCAAACACCATTTATTCGGGAGGTGAAAATGAAAGAACACTTTCTTTGTTACAAAATAAATTGACTGAAGGTAGAACGCTGATTTATGTATGCAAAAATAAGAGTTGTGATTTGCCCGTGGAAAATGTTGCTCAGGCACTGACTCAAATTGAGAATTGAACGCTCGCTAACGACGATTGTATTTTTAAACTCGAATGAACTTAAACGGTGCAAGCTTTGCGCGACGCTTTCACTATCGGCACCTTAATTGTAGTAAATAAATTTCTTATATTTATTTCACCAAAAAAATTAAATTATGAAAGCAGCAGGTTGGATTTTAATCGCTATTGGAATTATAATGATTGTGATCAAAGGTGTTTCTATTCCTGAAAAGAAAACCATTATTGATGCCGGCCCGATCCAGGTAAATAAAACTGAAAATCATTGGTATGGCTGGCCTACTTATGTGGGTGGAGCTATTGCAATTGTCGGAGTTGTATTGGTAGCTACTTCGAAAAAAAATGCGTGATTTCTTTTATAAAAAATGCCCGTTTTAAAAACGGGCATTTTTCTGCGAAATACGCTTCTTACAACAAAAGAATGAGCAATAAAATGATAATGATAACTGCTCCTACAGACAAATAAATTCCCTGTGTGGATGCTTCTTTTTTAAGGCTTTTTACTTCTTTTCTCAGATCCTTTTTCTCCGCTTTTGTTAAGTTTGTCTTCGACATGTGGCGGATTTCCATCAGGCGATTTTCAATTTGCTGAGCCCGCACTTCTTTTGGCACTTCAGTTTTTACAGGAGTTTCGTTGGCAGCATAAACCGGAGTAAGCAATGAAATGCACATTGCGAATAATAATGCAGCAATAATTTTTTTTGTGCGCATAAATAATGTTTTTTAAATGAAAAAAATTGTGTCTGTTCAACCAAAGAAAGCGATTACAAGAATCATTCCTATTCTTTTAGTTTTTCTTTAATGTTTAAATTGAGAAAAAGAAAAGCGTATAAATCTGAAAATAAGGCTGATAGAAAAAAGAAGCCTTCCTGGGAACAGAAAGGCTTTAACGATTGCTTGTATTAAAAATTGAGGCGCAGGAAAGCCCGCTCCTGTTTTTAATTATTTAAAAAAGATCAGAACTTTCGATACAGTTATATACTTCTTTATTCAAAAAGTAACCCATATCCAGGGAGAATTAATCATAAAAAAACCACCGGTTTATACCAGTGGTTTACGACGCTGCGTGCGTCTCAGATTATTTGAATGGAGCCTTTTCTAATTAAAAATTTAGAACAGGCATCCATGTTCTATCTGCAGATTGCATGAATACCTCCTTTTTATTTGATGAAAAATAAAGATAGCAAAAAAAATAAAAAAGAAAAGCAAAAAGTTCTCAACGCAAAAGCTGTTTTTTTAAATCGTATTGTAAATCCGGGTGCAACATGGAAAGCGCCGTGTCAATTTTTTTTAGCTGACTTTCGTAGAGATTCATTAATTGCCGGCTTTTTTTTAAAGGAATGGAAAATTTGTTCAGGCAATTACAAAAATGAATCAGTAATTCCGCTTCAGTTTGTTTTTCCGAACAAAAACGAATGTGTTTGTTTGCCGAACGCAATATTTTTCTTACACTTTTTTTGATGAAATAAATATTGCTTTTATTTATTTCTTCAAATTGTTCGTCAATTTCCTGCTTTACATTTTCGGTATAAGCAGAGATATTATCAGATTCAAAAAGTAAAAACGCAAGCAACTCTTTATTTTCTTTTTTGAACCGGGCAAGGCGAAGACAGTATTCCAGCAATTCATTGGAACCACGTTCTTCCAGATTCTTCTTTATTTCACTAATTGACGCAGGCTTCATGATTGAATGACAAAGAATTGAATGTTTTGATGGTTTGAGACTGAATAACAAAAGTACTTTCCTTATTCATAAAAAAAGGGAATCAATCGATTCCCCCTTTTGGTTTATGCGTGTGTAATATTATTGCTTTACAACTTTTCCATTGTAAAGGATTTCACCTGAATTATTTCTGATAGTGAGTATGTACATTCCCGGATTCAAAACTCCTGCAGACAAATCTTTTCTTACATTTCCACTTGTGATAGACCAGCTTTCAGCAGCTACCTGCTTACCTGTTATATCCAACAGCCTTGCAGAAACCATTTGTGAAGTGGCACTGTTGAAAGTTACAGAAAGTGAATTGTGGAATGGATTTGTCAAAACAGAAATAGCAGTTTTAGGGCCATCTGCTCTTATTGAAACTGTTTTAGAATAATTCGACTTGCCATCCAGGTCCACTTGTTTTAAGCGGTAATAATTAATTCCGGAGGCAGGAGTTGCATCGAAAGCATTATAAATTTTAACGGTTTGGCTGTTTCCCGCACCATTTACTCTGGCAACTACTGTCCAGTCATTTGCATTGACACTTCTCTCAACATCGAAATAGTCGTTATTCAGTTCCTGCGCGGTTGACCAATCAAGGCTTATCCCGGTTCCTTTGTTACGTGCAGTAAAACTGGTAAGTTCGACAGGCATCGGACCGGCTGCTGCGCAAGATGAAAACTTCACATCGTCCATTGCGAAATCATTTCCGCATCCGCCAACGGTTCCATCGCCTAATGTGATCCTGATTTGTGTAGGAAGAAAATTACCGGTAGATGGTAAAGTAAATGATCCACCCTGATTAACCCAAACAGCAGTTGGCGATTGAGAAACAGCAGCCGCAACGAAAGGAGAGCCGGTAAGAGGAACCCACGTATTTGCTGAAGAAAGGTATTCAACTGTAAAAGTCAATTTAGTTAATAAAGCATTGGTTCCGCAAACCCCAAGACTGTCGACATTCATGACATAAACACTCACGTTGTAAGTTCCTTCCAGAAAACCGTTTGGTTCTATAATGGTATGTTGAAAAAAAGTTTCTGCCTGACCATTTACCACAAGCATTTTGCCGTTTAAATCCCCGGTATGATCCGCAGAAGTATGCCATTCAGGTTTTTGCTGGGTACTGTCAATAATACGGTAAACCCCCTCAGCTACCAGGCTTCCGTCTTGTTGATAGGTTAATCCGCTTGTTAATACATCCGGACTGCTTGTCGAGGTTGTTCCGGTTCCAAAATTTTCAAGCCATAATACTCTTTCTCCACTACAGCCTATTTGTGCCTTCACTGAAGTGGTAGTGAACAAGCCTGTAAATAAAAGCATCAAAGCAGCATACAGCTTAAAACATTGCGTAAAATTTTGTTTCATAATAAAGGTTTTAGAAGCATTAAAAAATTAACTATAGCAATGGTCTTACGCAATTGCAAATGCAATAAAAGGATGATGGCGAGTTAGCTTTAAAAAAGGAAATGGAATAGTTTTCTCGGGAAGAGGAGAGACAAAACTAACAATTATAATTTAAAATCAAAATAAAACAAAAAGTTTTTTTTGTTCCTTAATGATTGGATATAAAATTTGAAATAAAAAAAGTTTGCTTTTTTTGTGAGAAATAAACGAGAACACGGTAAAGGAAGAAATATGCAATATCCTGATTTATAAAGGTTCGTCCGGCAATTGTATTTGTCGAACGAACTCTAAAATATTACTACCTAATACAAAAATCAGCAAACGAATAAATAATGCAGATTCTCTTTTCAGCAAAATGAATATTCTTTGTCATTTCTTTTTTGCTGATTTCTTGGGAGCGGCTTTCTTTCCTGCGGTTTTTTTGGCGGCAGTTTTTTTGGCGGCAGTTTTTTTATCAAATGCCTTAGGATCCTGCAGAAGGATCAATTTCTTTACATCTTCCAAATTTAAATCAGTTAATTCTTCCGGGCTATATTTTTCGCTGCCGGCTTTGTTTGCAATCTTCAGCATTTTTTTGCCAAAACGAATAAATGGTCCCCATCTTCCATTTTCAATGGCAATTTTTTCTTCGGGCCATTGTTTTATAAAACGGTTGGCTTCTTTTTCAATCTTTTTTCCGATCAGTTCGTCACAATCTTTTTGGGTCAAATTGTCAAAATTGTAAGCTCTTGGAATATTGATAAAAAGGTCGTTCCACTTGATAAACGGGCCAAAGCGGCCTTTGCCTTTTGTAATCGGCTTTCCTTCGTAATGTCCTATCGGCGCTTCTTCCACCTGTTTTGCCCTGATGATTTCTATAGCACGTTGCAAGTCAACTTCTGTAGGTTCTTCACCTCTCGGGATTGAAATAAATTGTTCGCCCCATTTTATATAGGGGCCAAATCTTCCAACGTTTGCCGATACTTCTTTCCCTTCGTATTCGCCGAGGTTTAAGGGAAGTTTGAATAAATCCATTGCTTCTTCCAGCGTAATCGTTTCAATACTTTGCGTTGCTTTCAATTTTGCAAAACGTGGTTTTTCTTCGTCTACCGCATTTCCTATCTGCACCATCGGGCCATATCTTCCCATCCGTGCAATTACCGGTTTGCCACTTTCAGAATCGGTCCCCAATTCCCGTTCTCCTTTTGCCCGTTCGGCATTTTCCAAAGTATGTTCTACGGAATCATGAAATGGTTTGTAAAATTCACCGACCATTTTGTTCCATTGCAAATGACCTTCAGCGATCTTGTCAAATTCTTCTTCAATATTTGCAGTGAAAGAATAATCCATCACTTTATCGAAATGCTGATTCAAAAAATCAGTAACTACCAAACCCAGATCCGTTGGAAAAAGCTTTCCTTTTTCGGCCCCTGTATTTTCTGTTACTGTTACTTTATTAATTGTATTTCCTTTAGAAAGTTTTACAATTCGTATATGCCGTTGCGTTCCTTCTTTGTCTCTTTTTTCTACATAACTTCTTTTGATAATCGTGCTGATCGTGGGCGCATAAGTACTTGGACGTCCTATTCCTAATTCTTCCAGTTTCTTTACCAAAGAAGCTTCGGTATATCTGGGTGCGTGCCGTGTAAATTTTTCTGTAGCGGTCATTTCTTCAAATTCCAATTGCTGATTTACAGCTAATGGAGGAAGGCGACTTTCATTCCCAAAAGTGGCATTATCGCCGTCGTCATCATCGTTGCCTTCATTATATATTTTCAAGAAACCATCAAATTTCAATACTTCACCAGTTGCCGTAAGTTCATCATCCACTGTGCTTATTTTTATTTTTGCAGTGGTTTTTTCGAGGATGGCATCGCTCATCTGGCTGGCAATGGTACGTTTCCAGATGAGTTCATAAAGCCTGGCGGTTTCCAGGTCATCTATCCTGCTTTCACTCATATCTGTCGGGCGAATCGCTTCATGCGCTTCCTGCGCGCTTTCATTTTTATTTTTAAAATTGCGCAACTGAAGATATTTCTCACCATAGTTTTTCAGCACCTCATTTTTTATCTGCTCTTTTGCGGTTGCACTCAGGTTTACACTATCTGTACGCATATACGTTATCTTTCCGCTTTCATATAACTTTTGCGCCAGTAACATGGTTTTACTTACACCGTACCCGAGTTTTCGGCTTGCTTCCTGCTGCAGGGTGGAAGTAGTGAAAGGCGCTGCAGAAGTGCGTTTTGCGGGTTTTACAATGATATCTCTAACCGAATAGGTTGCGTTTTTGCATTTTGACAAAAAATCTTCCGCCGCTTCGATTGTTCTTGTTCCCCCATCTTCCGCTTTGAAAGAAATTCTTTTTCCTGATGCATCTGTTGCAGCAAGCAGCGCTTCAATTTTAAAACTGCTTGTCGCTGTAAATTGATTGATCTCTCTTTCCCGTTCAGCGATCAATTTTACCGCAACACTTTGCACTCTACCAGCACTCAATCCGCCCTTCATTCCTATTTTTCGCCACAAAACCGGCGAAAGTTCAAAACCTACCAGCCTGTCCAAAACCCTTCTGGCCTGTTGGGAATTTACCAGATTCATATCAATAAGACGCGGATTTTGAACGGCAGCATTTATTGCCGGCTTGGTTATTTCATGAAAAACAATTCGTTTGGTTGTATTTACATCCAGGCCTAACACCTGAGCCAGGTGCCAGCTGATGCTTTCTCCTTCGCGGTCTTCATCCGATGCAAGCCATACAGTATCCGCTTTTTTTGAAAGTTGCTTTAAATCGCGCACCACTTTTTGTTTATCCTCAGGTATTTTATATCGGGGCATAAAGTTGTTTTTAATGTCAATACCCATGTCGTCTTTTTCAAGATCGCGGATATGCCCATAAGAACTTTTTACTTCGAAATCCTTGCCCAGAATTTTTTCAATCGTTTTTGCTTTTGCCGGAGACTCTACTATCAATAAATTTTTTGCCATATATCTTTATTTTTCCCAATCCTTACGTAATCCTATTTTCAGAATTTTCCAATATCCGAAATTTTTTCCGTGGTTGCAATATTAGTTTAAAAATTAAAAATGGAATTTTAAATAGAAAGTTTGTTTTGTAAAATGCGTTTTTTATCTTTGAATCCCCCCACTGAATAACAGTTTGATTTTTTTTAATAACGCAGGGTTTGAACCTTAAGTTGTTTAGAAAAAATATTTAATAATTAATGTTGCTAACACATTTTTTATAAAAGAAAAGCGTTATATCTTTTATTTGAAAAATATTTAGTATTAAAACTGTGAAAATGAGAGTTGTAATGCTTGGTTCGGGAAACGCTGCTACTGTTTTGTGTGATATGATTTCAAAAGCGGGGCATGAAATAGTGCAGGTGGTGAGTCGCGATGAAGAACATGCGAGGCTGCTGGCTGATTCATATTCTGCCGCTACTGCTTCTTTGTCTGCCGCCCGTTTTTCGGACGCCGACATTTATATAGTTGCACTCCACGATGCTGCCCTTGACCATATTGAAAAGGTTACCGCTTTAAAAAATAAATTTGTCGTTCATACGGCCGGCGCCGTTTCCATTAATTCGCTTAAGAATTGCTCTGATACTTACGGGGTTTTATACCCCCTGCAATCACTTTCAAAATATAGCAATCACCTTCCTGAAATTCCTTTTTTAGTCGATGGAAACAACCAGGAAGTTTTGCACCGTGTTTTAGGATTTGCAAAAACGTTATCCAGGAATGTGATCGAAGCAAATGATGCACAAAGATTAAATTATAATGTAGCTGCTGTTTTTATTAATAATTTCAGCAATCATTTATATGCACTTGCAGAAATATTTTGCCAAAAGGAAAGATTGGATTTTAAGAATTTGTTCCCGCTGATGGACGAAACGGTCTTTCGTGCAAAACAGGTTTCGCCGTTCCTGACACAAACCGGCCCCGCAATCCGTGATGATATTTTTACCCTGAACAGGCATTTGCAGGCGCTGGGGAGTAATCCTGAATTGAAATATCTGTATTTAAAACTTTCGGAAAGTATTATTAAGCTGCACGGAAAAAGGTAGTGGATATTTTGTAAATAATGATTGAAGGGAACAGGAATTGTACTTATTTCTTCGTTTGTTAAAACTCTGCGAAGACCATATTATTCAGAAATAATCACAACGCCTGTTGGCATTTCTTCCTTATTTAAATATCCTTTTATTTTTGGAGTCAACTTTGTCAATTCCTTACACTGATTGATTTTCGCAGTTAATACAAAAACAGTTATCGTATATTTTGAAAAGTTTTGTTGATGTTGCAGATTTTTATCAAAAGTTAATAATGCATCAAAAGAATTACCTACCAGAAGTTTAAGTAATTCGCCATTTTTAATGCCATTCCATTTTGTCCCGAACGGTATAAATTTCATGCTCTAAAAAGTCAGATTTTAACCGTTTCGGAATATTTTCATCAAGTAACAGTCGCATAAAGCTGAGCAGCATTTTTAGAAGTCAATAATTTATTGCGTATGCTGAGCAGTGCGACTGCCTGTTCTT
>JAICYZ010000202.1 GCA_025933935.1 Chitinophagaceae bacterium | reverse complement strand
TAAAGTTCACCCTGCCATTATTTTCAAAGTTATTCACAAAATGAGAGTTATTAACACCCCCTAAGAACCCCCATATAATAATAATATTAATATGATTTAAAGAATAAGAATTACTTAATTTCAATCCAAAGGTTTACTGGAGGCAAAGTTCCAGGAAGATGTTAATCAAAAATCCGCCTCTTTTACCAAAGAGATGCACAGTTCGAAAAAGCCGATCTTTCAGCCCTTAGAAAAGATTCATCTTTATTCCGCGGATTTCAAATTTGATTTTGCAGAAAGAGGAAATATAACATACGTGCGCGCTCTTTCCATTATTGCTATTTTTATTTTACTGATTGCCTGCTTCAATTTTATCAACCTTGCAACTGCAAAATCACTGCAGCGGGCAAAAGAAGTTGGCGTTCGAAAAACCATCGGTGCAGAGAGGAAGCAACTAATTTTTCAGTTCATTGGTGAAACTGTTTTTCTCACTTTTATCAGCATACTGATTTCCATCGGATTAACAATAATACTGCTTCCATGGTTAAATAATTTTACAGGAAAAAACATTTCATTTGACTTGTTTTCGAATCCCCTTGTGTTGTTGTTATTTGCTATCCTCACTTTAACTGTCGGAACATTAGCCGGATTTTATCCTGCACTTGTGTTGTCAAACTTTAAACCTTTAAAAGTTTTGAAAGGTGCCGTTACCGATGAAGCAGCGGGAAAAACCCCATGGCTGAGACATGCGCTTGTTGTAGTACAGTTTTCTTTGTCTGTTTTATTAATTATAAGTGCTGCTGTTGTTTTCCGGCAGGTAAATTATTTGCATAATAAAGACCTTGGTTTTACGAAAGATCAGATCATGTTCTTTCCAATGCGTGGCGATAATATGTTTAAAAATGAGGAAGCATTTAAAAATAATTTATTGCAATTACCGGGTGTTTCTTCTGTTTCGATTGGTTATGGTTTTCCCGGTGATGCTGTTGCAGGAGACGAGATCATAGTTCCAAAAAATGGACAGGAAGTGAAGCAATCCGCCACTCAACTGATGGTAGATTACGACTATATTAAAACGCTCGGATTACAATTGATTGCAGGACGTGATTTTTCAAAATCAATGAGCACGGATAAAGATCACGCGTGGATCATTAATGAAACAGCAGTGAAACAACTCGGTTTCGGCACACCACAAAAGGCGCTCGCAAAGAAATTATCGTGGCATGTATGGAACAATAAAAATCCTGATTCGTTAAAAACAGGACAGGTGATCGGCGTAGTGAAAGATTTTAATTATAAAAGTTTGTATGATAAAGTTGAGACAACTGTCCTTCAGATATTTCCTGACGCAGCATGGAAAGTTGCAGTCAAAATGAAAGCGGCAAATATGGGAACCACCATCAACGGGGTGAAAAATATCTGTAACAAATTCACACCTGAATATCCGATCGAATATAAGTTTCTTGATGAGAATTTTGAGCAGATGTATCAATCGGAAGATAAATTAAAATCGCTGCTTTGGATCTTTACTGCCATTGCCATTTTTGTCGGATGTCTGGGTTTGTTTGGGCTTGCTGCCTACACTGCTGAACGAAGAAAAAAAGAAGTAGGGATAAGAAAAGTTTTGGGAGCAAGTACAAAGGGAGTCGTAGTACTCTTATCGAAAGAGTTTATAAAACTTGTCTTGATCTCATTACTGATCGCCTCACCTGTAGCCTGGTATTTTATGAATAAGTGGCTGCAGGATTTTGCATATCGTATTCATATCAGTTGGTGGATATTTTTTCTTGCCGGAATGCTGACCATTTTGCTGGCGTTGATAACTGTAAGTTTCCAGGCAATAAAAGCAGCGCTGGCAAACCCTGTGAAGAGTTTGAGAAGTGAATGATTTGCTTATGTGATGATTGGCTAATGTGCTAATGCAGTAAACAAATAAATAACTGCAATTTGTCTTTGTGAAAAATGAGAATTAAGAATTAAGAACTGAAAATTATGATAAAGAATTATTTAAAAATCGCTTTGCGGAATTTTAAAGTCAATAAAGCCTTCTCAATGATCAATGTGTTTGGGCTTTCTATCGGTATCAGCGCAGCACTGGTAATATTTCTGATAGTTCATTATGAATTTAGTTTTGATAAGTTTGAAAAAGATAACGACAGGATTTACAGGGTGGTAATAGACGCAAAATTTAATGGGACTGAAGGCCATAGTACCGGCGTACAGGCACCGTTAAGTAATGCGGTTCAGAATGAAGTAACGGGAGTAGATCTCACGGTGCCTGTTATGCAATTTCAGGGCGATGCTACTGCAAAAGTGAGTATTTTAAATAATAAGAATGCTGCTCCTGTTACTTTTAAAAAACAATCCGACATTATATTTACTAACCCGCAATATTTCGAGTTGCTCGATTATAAATGGATTGCCGGTTCCCCAAAGACTTCTTTACAAAATCCGTTTTCTGTTGTGCTTAGCGAAAGCAGGGCACGGCAATATTTTTCATCCCTTCCTGTCACTGATATCATTGGCAAGCAGATAACTTATAATGATGATATTACTGCCACTGTCTCAGGCATTGTCAAAGATTTAAATCAGAACACTTCTTTCAAAGCCACAGAATTTATTTCGTATGCCACAATTTCACAAACACATTTAAAGGATCAATTCATGATGGATGTGTGGAACGACTGGATGGCCTATTCACAATTATATGTAAAACTGGCAAAAGGAATTGATCCGGCGAAGACAGAGGTGCAATTAAAACATCTTTTGAATAAATACGACAAAAATGCCAACAAAGATGCGGCTAACACTTTGGCATTTCATCTGCAACCCTTAAGTGATATTCATTTTAATAAAAATTATCCGGCGGTTGGAGGAAGGATCGCAGATAAATCGATGCTTTATGGATTACTGGCTATCGCAGCTTTTTTATTACTCCTCGGTTGCATCAATTTTATAAATCTCACTACTGCCCTTGCATCGCAACGTGCAAAGGAAATTGGAATAAGAAAAACAATGGGCAGTTCTAAAAAAAATCTTGTATTTCAATTTTTAACCGAAACATTTGTTATAACAACGATTGCGACATTGCTATCAATTGTGCTGGCTCCGTTTTTGTTGAAAATGTTTTCAGACTTTATTCCACCAGGTTTGCATTTCGACCTTTTACATCAGCCTGCTATCATTGCTTTTTTATTCTTACTCACAATATTTGTGAGCTTTCTTTCGGGTTTATATCCTGCGCTGATCCTCTCGGGTTTTAAACCTGTTATGGTTTTAAAAAATCAGGCTGTTTCAACCAGTGTAACAACCCGCAACGCTTGGGTGCGTAAAACCCTTACTGTTTCGCAATTTGTGATCGCGCAATTTTTTGTGATCGCCACGCTGATAGTAAGTAAGCAGATTAATTATTCTATTAATAGCGATATGGGTTTTTCAAAAAATGGTATTATCACTTTTGATACTCCCCAGGATACAGTAGCCACACGTCGTCAGCTACTGCTTAATACAATAAATGCTGTTCCGGAAGTTGCGGTAGCCAGTACCGGTTTTTTCTCACCGGCAGATGAAGGCGTTGCTTTTACCAATATCTCGTATGCCCGGAAAAAAGATTTAAAAGCCAATGTTCAAATCAGGTGGGGCGATCCAAATTATCTGAAAGTTTATGAGATAAAACTATTGGCAGGAAGAGATGTGGAAGCCAGCGATACGATGAAAGAGTTTATTATCAATTATACTTACTCAAAATTATTGGGATTTCAAACGCCGCAAAATGCGCTTGGAAAATATTTGAGTTTTAATGGAAAGCTGATGCCGATAGTCGGTGTAATGCAGGATTTTCATGAACAGTCAACGCATTCCGTCATAGATCCGTTGGTATTTGCAGGAAGCAGCGGATCTACTTTTCACATTCGTTTAAAACCCAATAATCCCGATGGCTTGGAATGGAAAAATGGTATCAGCAAAATTGAGAAAGCGTTTAAGGAAATTTATCCGGAAGCAGATTTTAGTTATCAATTCATTGATGAAAAAATTGCCAATCTTTATCAAAGCGAACAGCGAACCGCCTTACTTTTAAAATGGTCAACAGGGCTTGCTATTCTTATTAGTTGCCTTGGTTTATTAGGACTGGTAATTTTTACAAGCAACAGCCGCACAAAAGAAATTGGCGTAAGAAAAGTTTTAGGTGCATCTGTAATGCAAATCATTTCAATATTGTCCACAGACTTTGTGCGGCTCGTATTGCTCGCATTTGTAATTGCGGCGCCCGTAGCCTGGTGGGCTTCTTACAGATGGCTCCGGAATTTTGCGTATAGAACTAACATAGACTGGTGGGTATTTGTATTAAGTGGATCATTGATGTTAGTTCTTGCACTTATCACATTAAGTATACAAACAATAAAAGCAGCAACGGCCAATCCTGTGAAGAGTTTGAGAAGTGAGTAATTTAATATTAAAATGTGCTCGTGTGCTAATGAAAGAAATAGCAATCGTAAACATTTGTTCTCTTGCTCGTTTAGTAGCAATCAGGTTTTATTTATTGATAAATTACAAACCACGTGGTTTTTTTTCAAACTCGAAAAATAATTCATATCCCATTCTTGGTTCAATAGAATTATAACAACTTTCAAATTTTAAAAAAGTAAAATACGGCTCGAACAATTTCCTGTATTCTTCATCAGTTGCAATAAACGGCGGCTCTACAGGAGCAAATTTTTTATTAAATAAAACTCCGGCAATTTTTCCACCATCATTCAAAAGGTTGTAACATTTTTCCACATATTTTTCGCGCAGCGATGGATCTAATGCGCAAAAAAAAGTTTGTTCCAGAATCAAATCATATTTGCCCTGCAGATCAAAGAAATTTTCATTTATAATCGAAATCGATTCGTTTTTATATTTATCTTTTAGTCTTTCTGTTACTACTTTGGAAAAGTCAACCAACGTAACTTTTTTAAAACCTTTTTGTAAAAGATATTCAGCTTCATAAGCATTGCCGCATCCCGGAATTAAAATTTTTAAATCTTTGTTTTCCAGGCTGTCAATATACCCTTTTAATGGAGGAGAAACCTGGTTCATATCCCAGCCGGTTTCGTTGTTTATATAACGATTGTCCCAATACTGTGGCGCTGTTGATGTTTCGTTTTCCATTTTAGAAGATTTGAAACTAAAAGTACTATTTTCTGAATAAAACATTATAGTACCAACAGCAAATAAACAAATAGAAGTATTTCTTATTTTTCAGATCAATAGATTAGCCAGATTGGCTAATCAGTAAAATGATCACATTTTATCGGGCACTTTAATTCCTAATAATTTCATAGCGCTTTTAATAATATTTGCGGTCATAACGCTGATGCACAAACGTAAATTTTTCTTCTCCTCATTCTCTGCATTGGCCACAGAATGTTCTGAGTAAAACGAGTTGTATAACCTGGCAAGATTGAAAACATAATTGGCAATTACAGATGGATTCATTTCCTCTGCAGCATCAGAAATAATAGTTGAATATTTTTCCAACGCAATAATTAATTGACGTTCTAATGGAAGGAGATCGGTGATTTCTGACGTATGAGATTGGACGTCTGATGCCTGATTTACTTTTCTCAGAATAGATTGAATCCGTGCATAGGTGTATTGTACAAAAGGACCGGTAAAACCATGAAAATCTATACTCTCGTCAGGATTGAAAACCATTCTTTTCTTCGGATCTACTCTTAATAAATAGAACTTCATTGCGCCGAGAGCAAGCGTTTCATACAATTCATTTAATTCTTCTTCTGAAAAATCTTTCACTTTGCCCAGCTCTTTTGTGTGCATGGCAGCAGTTGTTACCATTTCATCTACGAGGTCATCAGCATCTACAACGGTGCCTTCGCGGCTCTTCATTTTTCCGGTGGTTAACTCCACCATTCCATAACTCAAATGAAAAATTTTATCGGCAAAGGGCATTCCTAATTTGCGCAGGATTTCTTTCAGCACTTTCATGTGATGCAATTGTTCATCACCAATTACATAAATGCTTTTATCCAAATGATAATCTTCAAATTTTTGTATGGCCAAACCAATATCCTGCGTAATATAAACGGAAGTTCCATCACCACGCAATACCAGTTTTTCGTCCAGGTTTTTATCCGACAGATCTATCCAAACACTTCCATCATCTTTTTTAAACAAAATATTTTTATCTAAGCCCTCCTTCACAAAATCTTTTCCTAAAAGATAGGTGTTGCTTTCGTAAAATGTATGATCAAAATCACTTCCGATCCTGTCATAAGTTTTATCAAATCCGTCATAAACCCAACCGTTCATTTTCGCCCAAAGTGCCCGTACTTCAGGCTTTCCATTCTCCCAATCCAAAAGCATCTGCTGCGTTTTCTTCATGATCGGCGCTTCTTTTTCAGCCTCTTCTTTTGTTTTTCCTGAGTTAATCAGATCAGTCAGTTCCTGTTTATATTCATCATTAAATTTTACATAATAATCGCCTACGAAATGATCGCCTTTCTCATGTGCAGATTCTGGAGTAGCGCCATTTGCAAACATTTGCCACGCAATCATGCTTTTACAAATGTGAATTCCGCGATCATTTACAATTGAAGTTTTGATCACTTCATTACCATTTGCTTTTAATATTTCTGCAACACTCCAGCCTAAAAAATTATTTCTCAAATGCCCGAGGTGTAAAGGTTTGTTGGTATTTGGCGAGGAGTATTCCACCATGATCTTTTCATGACTGGATGACTTTTTACCAAAATTTTCGTTGAGATAACTTTTTTGCAACAGTTCAGTTAGTGCGCCGTCTGCAATCTTCAAATTTAAAAAACCTTTGATCACATTATACCCGGAAAAAAAATCAGGATAATTTTTTATTAAATGCTCGCCCAATTCTTTTCCTAAAACTTCAGGCGATTTCTTTAATGTTTTTACCAAAGAAAAAAGCACAATTGTATAATCTCCTTCAAACTCTGGTTTGGTTTCATTGATCTGAAAATCTTTTGCAGAAAATTCCTGTCTGAATAAGTCAGATAAACTTTTTATTGCAGCTG
>JAICYZ010000292.1 GCA_025933935.1 Chitinophagaceae bacterium | reverse complement strand
TTCGGTTCAGGGATATCTTTCAACCCGCTTATTGAAGTTGGTAAATGCTGTTAGAAAAATAAGGAAAACCGGGGAAATTACAAAAGCCGTGGAAGACAAAGGCAAGGACGAAATTGCCACACTAATTCAGGCATTTAATAAAATGATGGAAGAACTGCAGGAAAATCAGAAGAAGAAAGATGAATTTATCGGAATTGCCAGCCATGAATTGAAGACGCCGCTTACCAGTATAAAAGGATACGTCGAAATGCTCGATATGCTGGAAAAGGAAAACCCTAAAAAGCAATTTGTTCAAAAAGCATTGGCAAATATCAGCAAACTGGAAAGATTGGTTAAGGATTTGCTGGATGTTTCCAAGATACAGAGTGGACAGCTGCAACTGGAGATGAAAGAATTTAATATTGACGAATTACTGGACGAAACCGTGAATGCCAGTCAAATGGTTTCGGAAACACACAGGATTGAAAGGCAGGGCGGGCCGGTGAATGAAATGATTTATGGAGACAGGCAAAGGATCGAACAGGTTTTGCTGAATCTGTTGTCGAATGCAATCAAATATTCCCCGGGTGAAAAGACAGTAATTCTGGATACTCAGAAGACTGAAAACGAATTAATCATTAAAATTATAGATTACGGAATTGGAGTAGCGCCTGAAGAGCGGACGAATATTTTTGAAAGGTTTTACCGATCAAAAACACTTGCAGTTCACATTTCGGGTTTCGGGCTGGGACTATATATTTGCAGGGATATTATTAACAGGCATAATGGAAAAATTTGGGTAGAAAGCACGGGAAAAGGTTCGGTCTTTAATTTTTCATTGCCGCTAAAACATTTTTCATCCATACAACAAACCGAGGTATAATAACGTTTCTGCCTTACAAAAAAATAATTATGAACAAAATTCTTGTAGTAGATGATGATGTGGACATCTTGTCTTTGGTTGAGACAATATTAAGCATGAATAACTTTGATGTAGAGGCTATTTCAAGGTGGGAAGACATCTATACTAAAATGGATCAGTTTAAGCCGAATCTCGTTTTGCTTGATGTAATGCTCGGTGGCGCCGATGGCCGCGACATTTGCAAAAATTTACATTTAGACACAAAAACAAAGAACATTCCCGTCGTACTTTTTTCCGCCAATCCTGAAATGGGTAAATATATCAAGGACTGCATGGCGCAGGATTTTGTCGCAAAGCCGTTTGATATTTCGAGTTTATTAAAAACCGTGAAAGCACATCTCAATTAATTTCTTCGCAAAAAGTATCAGCAGGTGTTCTTATTCGTACAAAGTACTGCTCCGGCAAAAGCATTAATACCAAAAGATTAGCATTGAAAATTATTTGCTCTCTCAATCATTTAAATTTTGCTAAACACAAAGGCCTTTCGGGTTGTGTTTTAAAGTAACTGAAATGAGAAATTATCTTATTTCTCCTTTTGCTGCAACGCTTCACGCGTGGTTCTTAAACACCAACTCATTAGCGAGATCAATCTCATTTTGGGTAATGGTATGTCCCATGTTTGTATAAATCTTTTCAGTCACAACCGCATTCATTCCTTGCAGGGTCTGTGTTGTTTCATTTACTCTTTTTACCGGCACATGTGGATCAGGATTGCTGCTTCCGATAAAAACGGGGGTGTTTTTAAAATCTCCTTTATAATTTTTTTCATCAATTCTATCGCCAATTAATCCACCGGTAAAAGCAACCACGCCACCATATTTTGTAGCATTTCGTGACACAAATTCAAGAGTAAGGCAAGCACCTTGCGAAAAACCGGTGAAATAAATATTTTCTGGTAAAATTCCCTCAGCGATTACATCATTTACAATTTCTTTTATCAGCGATAATGCTGAGGATAACCACGGTTCATTTTGCGAAACCGGCGCCATAAAAGAGTAAGGGTACCAGCTATTATTCTTTGCCTGCGGCGCCAGCAATGCAAATCCTTTTACGTTTAGATGCTCAGCGAGAGATAGAATGTCTTCTGCGCTTCCGCCGCGTCCATGTATCATAATTAATACATTGGAGGCATCTGGTAATTTGGCTCCGGCACTTACTACATTTTTGTTGTGAATGTTCATAGATTGTAAATTAGTTGTTCACATAATTGTGGTAACAATATCGCTTGGCTTGCCTAAAAGCTTGTGGAGCGGACAGGCATTGGCGATAAATAATAATCTTTTTTGTTGTTCCTCGTCGAGATCTCCGACAAAATTCAGCCGGCAAAAGAAGGTATTATTTCCGGAGGAAGTTTCCTTTCCCAAAACAAGATGAACCGTTACTGTTATCTGTTCTACGTTCCATTTTTTTCTTTGCACGTACATTCGCAAAGTAATTGCTTTGCAGGACGCAAGAGCCGCACATAAATAATCTCCCGGCGCGGGACCAAGGTCTTTTCCTCCTTTGTCTGTTGGCTCATCCACCAGGAGTGAGTGCTGATTTACCTGCACTTTTGAAGTGAATTCATCACCATTATTTATCACTTCTGCAGTTGCGATAATTTTAGACATAAAAAAAAATTTATTGCTCTAATGCCTTGTTGATGCTTTCTTTCAATGACTCTTCGGTTATTTCTCCTTCCAGTTTTTTCCCATTTACAAAAAAAGCCGGAACTCCTTTTACGCCAAGCCGGATGCCATATTTTAAATCATCCTGAACATACACTCCATATTTACCGTTTACCAGGTTATTCAAAAAAGATTTATTGCTAATTCCAATTTCTTTTGCATACGATTTAAGGCTAATGATGCCGAGGTGTTTTTGATTGGCAAAAAGCATTTCATGCATTTCTAAAAACTTTCCTTCCTGTGCCGCAGCAACTGCTGCTTCTGCAGCTTTCAGTGCTTTTTGATGAATATGCATCAAAGGAAAATGCCGGAAGTTCAACTTTATATTTGCGGCAAAATCTGCCATAATCTTTTTAACTATTTCGTTTGCCTCAGCACACTTGCGGCTTTCATAATCAATAAACTCCATTATTGTCACCTTAGCTTCCGGATTCCCAATGATGACATCTTTTGATTCTATAACAGCTTCATTTTTATTGAGCATTTATTTAGTTCATTTAGTTTTTATTTTTTCCACACATCATTATATTCCTCCGGATGCCTCTTAAACTGAGCATGTACATAAGGGCAAAGCGGAATAACCTTTAATTTATTTTCCCTTGCATAATCCACCATTGCCGTTAAAAGTTGTTTAGCCAATCCTTTGCCTTCATGGCCTGGTAAAACTTCTGTGTGATAAACCGTTAAGTCGGCACCGGAAATGCCAACCTGCATTTCGGCAAGCTGTTCATCATTTTCCTTTATATAAAAATGTCCGTGATTCTTTTCGTTTAGATCTAATTGTACTTCTTGCATATTTATTCTATTTTATTTGAAGCGTTTGTCAAAGTTACTAAAGAAGAACCCGGATGCGGATATAAGATAATGATGCAGTCCTTTTTAGAACATTTGAAAATTAGGGGCTTACCGTTTTGACTGGTACCTTTCGAAAATCAAGCATTTGAAAAATACGTTTTCCTGATATTTATTTGTTTGCTGCAATCTTTGTTTGAATAAACGTTTTATTAGACGAGCATTCATTAGCGGCATTCCGGTAAAGGACAAATAAGATGAATTCCATTTTTCCAATCTAATCTTTCTAACTCATTGTAAGTAATTCGCCGTAATCTCCTAAGGCATTCTAACCAACTTCTTTTCTGATTACCGGCGCCACTTTAGTGCCAAACAATTCTATTGATTTCATCGTTAATTTATGAGGCACGTTGCCAATACTTGCCTGTGCCATAAAACGGGTATTACCAAATAATTCATGCTCATACATTATTTTATCAATCACCTGTTGGACGCTGCCAACCATCAATGCATTTTTCGGCGAACGCGAATTATCAAACTGCTGTCGTGAGAGCGGAGGCCAGCCTCTGTCGCGCCCAACACGATTCATCATGGTGGCATAATAAGGATAAAATTCATCACCGGCCTTTTGAGAATCTTCACCAATATATACATGATTGTTGACACCAAATTTCAGTTCAGAAATATCTTTGCCGGTTTTTTTTGCCGTTTCTTTATAAAGATTGATAAAGGGAACGAATTGTTGTGGCATGCCTCCAATAATTGCCAGCATAAGGGGCAAACCAAGTGTGGCTGCTCTTACTGCAGACGCGGGAGTGCCACCGGCTGCCAGCCATACAGGGATCTTTTGCTGATATGGACGCGGGTAAACGCCACGGTTCTCAATAGATGGACGGTGTTTCCCTTCCCAGGAAATTTTTTCGCTTTTATTCAATTTCAATAACAGGTCTAATTTTTCTGTAAACAATTCATCATAATCGTTCAGATCGTACCCAAACAACGGAAAAGATTCTATAAAAGAACCGCGGCCCGCCATGATTTCTACCCGGCCATCAGACAAATGATCTATCGTCGAAAATTGCTGAAACACGCGCACCGGATCATCTGAACTAAGTACTGTTACTGCACTTGACAGTTTAATTTTTTTAGTAACCATCGCTGCTGCAGCAAGTATTACCGGCGGAGAAGAAACCGCATAATCAGGCCGGTGATGCTCACCAACACCAAATACATCGAGGCCAAGCTGATCAGCTAATTGAATTTCTTCCACCAGGTCTTTGATGCGTTGATGCGCATTGATCGCTCTTCCCGGAAGCGTTTCCGGTTCCATATCTGCAAATGTGATTAATCCTAA
>JAICYZ010000423.1 GCA_025933935.1 Chitinophagaceae bacterium | reverse complement strand
GTCCACCATTTGCACCGGGGCTTCCATAACCTTTTAATTTTATTTGCTGCCCGTTTTCAACTCCGGCAGGAATGGTAATACGCACATTTTTTCCATTAATAGTAAGCGTTTGTTTATGCGTAGTATAAGCTTCGGTTAATGGAAGTTGCAACTCGGCATTAAAATCCTGGCCGCGGTATTTTGCCTGGCTTCTTTTGCCTCTGCCACCACCAAAAAGTGATTCAAAGAAATCTGAAAAACCGCCTTCTTCGCCGCCGGAATAAGTATATTCACCACCGCCAAAGTTGCCAAAACCTCCACCGCCAAAGCCGCCATATCCACCACCAGCCTGTTGCTGCTGTTGCCTTGCCTGTTCATATTGATCTGCATGTTTCCAGTTTTCGCCATACTGATCATATTTTTTTCTCTTCTCGGGATCGCTCAAAACTTCGTGCGCTTCATTGATCTGCTGAAATTTTTTGTGTGCTTCTTTATCATTCGGATTTACATCCGGATGAAATTTTCTTGCAAGTTTCCGATAAGCTTTTTTGATATCATCCTGCGATGCATTTTTTGCTACGCCCAATGTTTTATAATAATCAACGAAATCCATTTTCTTATTTTAGCTTTGAAAATATTTTGAATAAAATTAAGAGTTATTAAAATAAAATTTGAAGTTCACCAAATTTGTTTGTTTACTGTCTGAGAGACCATCAAAATTAATACCTCAAATTTTACCGCTGAAATAAAGAAAAAGTAATGCAAAAATTTCCACTGTTTATTTTATTCTTGTGTGCTTCCTGCATTCCATCGCATCAGCATGACATGAATAGACTTTAGTTTTTTGTTTGAAAGGCTGTGGCGAGAGGGATAAAGTAGCCGATTCTTTTGCTGCTGATTTTGGAAATCGCTTTATTGTATTACCTAATCCTGTTCATGGCCATTAGAAATCTTGTTTGTATCATTATAATATGGACTAACTGCGGGCCGAAAAGATTCAATGTTAGCCGCTTCTTCGTATAGTTATTAAAATAAATAAAAGCGCTGAATCAGGTCATTCTGATATCCACCGCTTTGCAATTTCTTCATCTTCCATCATAAAACCTTTTGTAACAGACGGTAAAAATCTCCCAAAAAAGTCTGTAAATTTTTTGATGCTTGTCTTGTCCGATACAATTCCCAATTTGTTCCATTTAGCAAAATATTTAAACCCTAAAAGGGCATCTTTGATCCAGGCGCCCAAACTGTAGTTTTTCAGGGAAGTGTTGATAACGAGGAGGTAATTTATTTTTCCGAATTCCTTTTCAATTCTTTTTACGATCGGGTTAATAGTTGTTGTATAATCACCAGCAGTAACTTTTCCTGTTGCATTGAATGCCGCTACTTTTGCCGGAAGCCCTGGAATTATTTCAATCATAAAATAATTTTTATAGTTTGAAAATCGGGATTGCTTTGTAAAGTTAAAAGAACAACAGTTATAGAGGAAAAAAAATAATAGAAGTGTCTTGCACGCAAAAAAACTTCCGCTGGTCGCGGAAGTCAGTAATTTAATCCTGGCTGTTAGTTTTTCAGGGTTAAACTTTTAAAGCCGTTTAAATGGCTTGCTTTTCATAGGATTTATATTTTCAAAAGCATTAAATTCAAAACAAAGAAGTTGACTGATATCAGATTTTATTGGTTTTCCCGGATTAAAGGATGCGATATTTTTCAATGGATTGGCGATTAATGTTTGTTGAACATCAATCAACTTCTGGTACAAAGATATAATGCAGTGGAATCGTGCACAAGAGCGTTACTGCTTAATTATTTGAATATTGTAATTACTGTTTGGATCGTATTTAACCGTTGGTAGAATTACTTTTTTCTTTTGATAATGCATTAAAATTAGTAATTGACATTATTTCTTCGTTCGAGGTATTTTTTAATAAAATTAAAAAGGCTTCTGCGGATTAATTGCAGAACCCTTTTAAATAAATTTTGCCCTGGGGTAAAGTTTTTCAGGACTTCAATTTTCAACTCTTGTGAGAGCTGGTTTTCTTCGGTATAGTATTTTTCTCAGGTATTGGAGTTAAAAAAAAGAAGTTGACTGATATCGGATTTTTATTGGTTTTTCCCGGATTAGAGGAACGATATTTTTCAATGGGTTTGGATTGGTTTCGATTAATGTTTGTTGAACATCAATC
>JAICYZ010000237.1 GCA_025933935.1 Chitinophagaceae bacterium | reverse complement strand
GATTTAGGGGTAGCGTCGATTGGAAGTCCTCCTTCGTAAACCGAAGTAACCGGTTGGCTGCCCTTATGGTTTATGATTCTGGGCCTGGCTCGAATTGCTTTTACTTTGCCCATTGGCGTGGGTCCGCCCGGTCCTTTACCTGGGCCAGTACCGGGTCCTGCCGCAGGATTAATGATTTCACCTTGAACTGTCCACGTGTGCCAATAGGAGGAAAGTGGTGTTCTCACGCCTGGGAGAATGCATTTGTCTACAGGGCCTCCTTCAAATTCCAGGAAAAGCGTTTTTCTTCTTGTGTCTGGTTGAGTAATCGTATCGGAAAATCCCGGATTGTCCTGACCTCTATATTTGCAGCCATCAGATTGACTGGGTTCAAAAAGGTCAATTACACGCGTTGGATTATGGGGTGCATATGTTCCATTTCTCGATGGATGGGAACGGAAACCATACTCTGAGTCTGCGGTGCCATCACCATCTTCATGGAATGTATTGGGCTCCAGAAATACGCCAGGCGTAAGCCATTTTCTAAATCTTGGATCAGTTGATCTCTCCACTCGACCGTCCATATATTCTCTTTCAAAAAAACCGCGGACGATTTGTTTGTATTCTCCACAATTACATCTACAATCATCCTGTGGTTCTGTAAATTCCAATTTCATGTCGAAAGGATGCAGTAGGAACAACCAGGGCCACTCCCTGGCCATAGGCAGATCACCAGTCGGCAGCTCAACATCAATTGGACAAGCACGTGGCTTACCTTTTTTTGGCCTCGGTAAACATTTTTCCGGAAACATAAGGCAAAAACATTCCGAAGGGTTGAGTACACACTTGCAAAATGCGGATAGAGGTGTGAACATGCATAGGATGGAAATACAAATAATAGATTCTATTATGCCCGGGTCTTGCAGGCAGGGTATTTTTCCACAAAGGATCGGTACCCATGAATGGCGTTCACAGAAACTTTTTTCATTGCAAGGAGGATGTTCACACTGTGGAAGGCAAGGTGGATGTTCGCATTCAGGTCGCTTGATCACAATCTTTGGGAAGAACAAGATATCCACTCTTCTATTTCTGTCTCTGCCGCTAATCGTTTCATTTGTCGAGATAGGCAGGTCAGCACCAAATCCGATTGCAAAGAAAGATTCGCCGGATATGTTCTTTAAATATTTCTTCACCGCGTTTGATCGATTTCTCGACAATGGGTCGTTGATTTCTCTTGTGCCGGTGCTGTCTGCGTTTCCTTCGATCAGTACACCAAATTTGTCTTGTGGAATGATTTTGAGCAAAAAAGCAATTTCATCCAATACTTTTTTATGTTCCGGTTTCAGGTCAGATTTGTCAATTCCAAAATTGAAAACACTAATCGTAAATGGGTTTGCTGACACATCAAACTCTCCCGGCGATGTTATCGATAATTTAATCTCATCAGCCCTGCTCATGTCTTTCTGCGCATTTGGAACCGGTTGTCGTTTTATTGTATCCGGGTTCTGTTGCACCACATGGGTCAACTCATGTGCCAATAATTGCTTACCCGAATTTGTATTTGGTTGATACTGCCCTCTGCCAAAAACGATATGCTTCCCGTACGTGTACGCTAATGCATTGATATCGGCAGATGATTGGTTCGCTATTGAATCAATATGTATCTGTACGTTGCTGAAATCATACCCGAATCTCGATTCCATGAAGGAACGAGTTCCCATATCTAAAGAATGTCCTGATGATTGCAAAACATCATATACAGACGGACTGACTCCAGGTACAGAACTACCCGTAGATTTTTTCAGATGAATATTTTCCTCTTCCTTTTGACAGGCAGCACATTTTCTTTGAAGAGGCAAATCAGGAACTGGTTTTCTAAATAAAATTTGGTTGTCTTCATCATCTTCCTTTCGTTGTAACTTTTCTTCCTCTTCACAATGCTTGCATTTTCTTTGAATATTTATGGCCGAAGGTTTTGTTTGAAGTGTTTCTGTGTTACTCATGCGCATTACTTTATCAGCAACTGCATCTGCCTCGCGCTCATACTCATCATCCACCGGGCCAATGGTAAGTTTTCGTTGTATCAATCCCGGAGAAAAAAAAGGTTGTTGCTTCTTTCTATTGATGAAAGGCGAACTATTGGATTTTTCTGATGAAGCGTGTACAAACATGTTTTTGATTTAAATCCATTCAACAAAAATCGTAGTTGCGTTCCATGGCAATTTTATAACGCCAATTCCCCAGGGCAAACTATTCAAAAGAACATCCACTCCTTTTTGTTCCACATTCAACAACCAGCCTTTATCGACGGGTGAAATTTTACCATTTCGCTGGAGAAAAGTTTCTCTTAATCCGGTAATACTGGTGTTTTTCAAAATGCTCCAATGGTGAATCAGTTCCTGTAAAAGAAGTTCACATTCCTCTTTAACCCCAGAAGGCAGTTCCCGAACCGGTTGTAAAACTTCCAAAATATTCATTCCGCATAAAATTTTATTAAGCGGTAAATTAAATTCAGGAGAGTTTTCATGTCCTGAAATCAAATATTCAAGCACGTGAACAGCCAGATGTTGCGAATAATTATCTTTCCATTGTTTATCAACCCACAGTTCGAGCTTCTGAAATAATTCGCGCAGGAATGGATGCAACAATACTAAACCTGCATTCTCTACATAAACGAAATCTATATCTTCCCGGTTATTTACTTTTTTTAATTGCTTTTCCTTTTCAGCAGTGATTATTGATGCTGTTATTGAAGAATAAAATAGTTCGGCATTTGCCGGGTTCTCAGAAAACGTTTTAAATAATAAACAATGAGCAACGTGTTTTTCAGAATTGGTTAATTTACTCTCATCTAAAAGCAAATAAATTTTTTGCAGCTGTTCTTGTTTATTTCCTGCTAATTGTTCCATCAGGTTTAGAAAAAATGTATCAGAAAAATTATATAGCAATCTGTCTACAACAAATGGTTTCTTTTTGTATAAAGATTTTATTTTTTCCAGATAATTAGAATTGCGCTTTACATTTTCAGAGATAGATATTTCCAATTCTTTGATAGAATTTATATGGCTGTTCCATGCGAGATACCCCTTTTCGAGAAAGAATAGAAAACTATCAAATGTATCTGCAGCTCCGGTTCCCTGTGTTATTGGCAGATTTTTTATTTCTTTTTTTTCAGAGATTACCAGTTCCCGCCTCAATTGGCGCAATGTTTCTTCAACTAATTCTTCCTGCCAATATTTGCCACTGAGTAGTCCGCAATCAATTTCAAGTTTTTCAATGGAAACGCGATATTTTTCACCGGCGATCTCATCAAACAGCTGTTCGGCGCGGGGAAGTAATTTTTCATAAAATAGATCTTTGATCTCATTTTGAATACCAATGCCATCTGAAAATTGTTCGAATTGTATTTCGAAATTTTGCTGCTGAATCATATGGTGATTGTGCGGCATTGCTGATTATCCAAGGTTTAATGTTTGTTCTAAAATAGCATAGCAACCACTTTTAGAATTGATTCCGATTACCCGTACAAAGAATGGATTAACGGTTTGTACTGAAATGGCCGGTGTTGTATTGGTTGAAAATATCGGATTTCCAAAATGAAAATACCAAAAATATGTATCAAACATGGGAGCGGCGGGAGCTGTTTTAAAAGTAAAAGAAAGATTGCCCGCTGCATCTTTTGTAGCATTAATTTCCTTTATCTGCAATTTATCTTTGCACAACTTATTACTTGTTCCTGCACATTTATTAATTGAAGTACAATCGAATTTCGGTACCTTAAATTCAAAATTTTGCTGCTCACTTTTGAGTTGAATCAATACCCCATTGTTGTCATACGTTGCCACAACATCGAATTTAAGCTGGTTCTGTGTGGTGAAAGCAATAGAAGCTTCGATTTCAAGTTTTAGATTATGACAGGTGAATCTCTCAATGTCCATGGTCAGGTTTTGAAATTTTGCCGGACTTTCTGCATCATAAGTAAACATCGGTTTATCATTACCCAAAAACTCAGGAGCTTTTCCTTTTACTTCCGAATTTATTGCATCAACCAACTTTGCAAGGATTGCATCAAAAGTTTTTTCTGTGATTTTCGCTTTATCAATGATACTTTGAAAAAGGGCAGTAAGATCGATCTGAGTATCCGCGCCCTTTTCATCAGTGAGCGTCAACAAGGCTCTCCTGGTGATGTGTTTGATCGCATCCTTCAATACATCCTTCGGTTTCGGCAGCCACAAAATGTATTTGCAATTTTCTGACAAGCCGTTGCACGGCAAATTGCATGGTTGTGGACATTGATGGCTCTTAATAGTTGCAGTAATGGTTTGATTTGAAGTGTCTTTAATAATCACATCTGTATCAGGGCTTCCACTCGCTAATGTTATTTGATTATTTGAACTAGCAGCATTGTTTACAGTATATGAATACGGTGGCACACCGCCTGTTACTGTAAGAGTTACGGTGAAATTTTTTCCTTCCTGGTCGCAGACAGGATCGCTTTGTGAAACCTGCAATGGAGCAGAAGCTGCGGGTTCGGGCAAAATGTAAGCGATCGGCAAACAATCGCTGCAACACATATAGGGAACATAAAAATCAGCAATCACCACTCCATCGGTTAATTGATAAGTTGGAGTTGCCGGTGGCTGATTGATGATGGTTGTGATTTGATTTTTTTTGTCAGGAGGCAGATCATTACAATTGTCCAGGTATTCCTGCATCACATTTTTAAACTGCAAATACAAAGATGGATCTTTATACAAAGTAGTGACTGCCAGCAACTTTGTTTTAGCTTCCTGGGTATCAAGATCTACATCAGGTTGTAACAATTCCCGGAAATTAGTTAGTAAAACACTACTTAGTTCCTTATTAATAAATAACGAGTTAACATCTATAAAACGCTTTCTTCTTTCTTCATGGTAAACCAAAATAAATGTCCCTGCTCTTGGCACCCCGGCTTTATGTTCGATGCCTCCATGTCTTTTAAAATAATAATTGAAATTTTTGGCCAACCTGTATTGCGCCACTCTCCGCACATACTCATTTTTTAATGCTTCCAGTTTCTCTGCAATACAGGTTTGCAAAATGGCTTGTGCGTTATTTAAAAGCAAGTCGGTTAAATAATCTGTTTCCAAATCCTGGGTGTTGTCTTTATTCTGCAAATCATTAATTAACCCAAGTACAACGTCTTTCAATACATTGGTGGCTTTTTCAAATCCTGCATACAATGATTTAAATGAAGTTGGATCAATAGAAGGTAAGTCTTGGGTCATGAAGACCTGTAACATAGTCTCTATGCTATCGACAAATTGAAAAAGAGCATTATTTATTGGTGTGTTGGGATCAGGATTTACAAACTTTCCCTGGTTGGCTTTGACACTGCTGATATAATAACTGCCAACTGTTCCATCGGCAGGCGAACATAATCTTGATAAAGTATCTCCTTTTGTGTAGGTAGCAGTTGCCTGGAATTCGTTAACAAGTCCGGAAATGAATGGATGGTCTATGGCAATGCTAACCGGTTTGAAAATAGCTGACTCCGCAGCAGAAGAAGGAGTTGCAGAAGAAGTTTTTTTATTTGCCGGTGCCTTTTTCGCTGCAGAAGTAGCAGGATTTACATTAAATAACCCGGGAGTAAAAATTTGAACCGGCGGAGTAAATTTTTGCCTTGCAGCTGTACAAAAACCGTCATGTAGCTTGCAGATAAATTCAGCGATCAATATCCTGTAGTCAGATTCAAGATCCTGGATGATGCACTTTGGATCATCGCCCTGCAATAAAGCGCCGATATAATCAGCACTCAATGCAATCACATCAAAAGGAAGATTCCATTTTTGCTTTTTAGAAATTAAATCAGGCAGAGCGGTAGTAACAGGTTGCCCAATATGTCCTTCAATTCTAAAGAAATTATACCATTCGATATCATAATTAAGGGGATTAATAATCGCATTGGCATTGGTATAGGCGGAAGGGTCATAACTCAAATTTCGTTGCGCATTTCCGCGTTCAGTTTTCCCGTAACTCCAATAATAATAGAGATCTTCCG
>JAICYZ010000034.1 GCA_025933935.1 Chitinophagaceae bacterium | reverse complement strand
CGCACATCTTAAAAATCCGGGGCAAAGGCTTATTGAACGCTATTGTAATTGATCATGAAGATAAAGACGCAGCCTGGCGAATGTGCCTTGAATTAAAAGAAAATGGTTTATTGGCGAAACAAACTCACGGCGATATTATTCGTTTTGCACCACCTTTAATTATTACAAAACAACAGATTTCAGAATGCATTGAAATTATTAAAAAGAGTTTAAAGGTGTTGGATGACTAATGATGTGTTGAATTTTTTGCACATTTTCAGTAAACAAATTTTAGCACCGATTCTTATTTAAAAATTAACCGGAGGATTCTTCAAATACTTTCTATTTTTCTTTTTGCTTAGACTTCATGTCATCTGCTGAAAATGAGAATGGAAGCAGGTTTGCAGCATTTTCAATTACCTGAACTTTTCCTTCCATGCCGCCTAAAATGATTCGTATCGGACGATCGGTCCTTTGTTGAAACTCTACCAAAGACTGACGGCAGATTCCGCAAGGACTGATCGGATGATCGCTGTTACCTTTTAAATTATCATAAGAAATTGCAATTGTCTGAATGGCAACATTTGGAAACAAGGTTGACGCTACCGACATCAACGTTCTCTCTGCACATATTCCTGCCGGATAAGAAGCATTTTCCTGGTTGGTTCCCATTACAGTCTTTCCGTTTACCAGTTTGGCAAACGCTCCTACCCTGAAATTTGAATAAGGCACGTACGCGAATTCTGTTACTTTCCGCGCCTCCCGCAGCAGTTCCGCGTCCTCAGTATTTAATTCATCTATTGAATCATACACCTTGAATTCAAAATTAAAAACCTCATTATTCATTTACCTACTTTTTAAAAATTACAATTTTGAAAATTACAATTTTACCATCAATTATCGTATTCCCTGCAAATAATTTTAAAAAGAAACTTCCGGAGAAAACAATAAAAGGAATTATTTGTTCGTTTACTACCACAGAAAATATATTGAAAAAAAAAGCCGCATAGACATGCGGCGTTTGTTAAGAACCCAATCAGGTTCTGTAACCCCCAAAGAAAACATCTTTATATTTTTATTTAAAAGCGATCATTTTCACTTCACTAAATTCTACTGATCCGTTAGTGTCAACGTGCTTTAAGCGGTAATAAGATTCTTTAGTATTGGTATTTATTTTGTCAAAACATCCATAACAATCGCAATCCGTTTTGGTAGGATCAGCTCCTAGTACATAAGCTACAGTTTTGAAGTTTTTACCATCATTACTTTTTTCTACTTCGAAATAATTGGTAGTAACTGTTTTATCTGTCGACCAGTTAATGTCTACCTTATTTTGATTTTTTACAACATGAAAATCAGTGATATTAATTTTCTTGTGTTGATTAGTTTGTGCATTGCCTGCAAAAGCCAAAGTTGCAAATACAATTACGAAAGCGCTCCTGAATAGCATATATTTTTTCATTGCTTAATTTTTTAAAAATTATTTTTACAATGAATATTAGAATTCGGGCTTCAACAAAATTGGACTTATGCTTTAGATCAAAATTCTCAATTGTAAGGAAAATGCCGGTTACTTCTTTTTTAATGTAGCCTGGCTAATTAGCCTTGCTCTTCAAAGGTTCAATAAAGTAAGAAGGCAGAATAGAGTAATACTTATCTATGTAAGTAGAATTTAAATTCATTCCTTGTGTTTGAGGTTCAAAATCTGATTTAATGATCTGGTTGATCTTCAGAATATGCAGGATTAGCTTTTAGAAAAACGAATTTGTAAACAATCATTCGTAATTCATGCTGCAAACATAGAGAGCATTTTTTAAATTTGCAATACCGTAAAATTACTGTTTTATCGGTTTTTGAAAATTTCTAACGAACACTTACTTTTATTAAAAATAGTCTATTTTCAAAGTTGATTTTAAAAATGAAAATTCCTTTAGCAGACAAAATTTAGATAAATTTTATTTTGATAATTGCTTTTGAAGATAAAAGCGATCATTTTTTTTGAAAACCGGCATTTAGAAATTAAAAATTTATACCTGAAAAACGCCAGTTTTAAATTCTTCCATTTTAGGATTATGGTTAGCGGCTGCTAAATTTTCTGATATGATTTTTCTTGTCTTTTGCGGGTCAATAATTGCATCCACCCATAGCCGTGATGCTGCATAGACAGCTGTGGTTTGCGTTGCATATTTATCCATCATTTCTTTTAAAAGATTCTCCTCATTTTCCGCTGTTATTTCTTTTCCTTTTGCTTTCAAAGAGGCAACTTCTATTTGCAACAAAGTTTTCGCAGCTTGTTCTCCTCCCATTACGGCAATTTTTGCGGAAGGCCATGCATAAATAAACCTCGGATCATAAGCCTTACCACACATTGCATAATTACCCGCTCCGTAAGAGTTTCCGAGAATGAAAGTAATTTTTGGAACAACAGAATTTGCGACCGCATTCACCATTTTAGCGCCATCTTTTATAATTCCTGAATGCTCGCTCCTCGTACCAACCATAAAACCGGTAATATCCTGCAAAAATATTAAAGGGATTTTTTTCTGATTGCAATTCATGATGAACCGGGCGCCTTTATCGGCGCTGTCATTGTAAATCACGCCTCCTATCTGCAATTCTCCTTTTTTATTTTTGATGTTCAATCTCTGATTGGCGACAATTCCTACAGCCCATCCGTCCACACGTGCATAGCCACAAATAAGTGTTTTACCATAATCCTTTTTAAATTCTACAAATGAAGATGCATCTACAATTGTTTCAATTATTTCATGCATATCATACGGCTTTAAATTTCCCGCAGGAAAAATAGAGTACACTTCTGATGGTTCTTTTGCAGGAGTAACAGGCGCGATTCTGTTGAAACCAGCGTTTGCAGTATTACCGACTTTTGAAATGATTTCTTTTACACAATCCAGGCACGCTTCTTCTGTTTCAAATTTGTAATCGGCAATTCCACTGATTTCAGTGTGTGTTGCAGCCCCACCTAAAGTTTCATTATCTGTATTTTCTCCAATGGCTGCCTTTACCAAATAAGGGCCTGCCAAAAAAATAGATCCATTACCCTCAACCATAATCGTTTCATCGCTCATGATTGGCAGATAGGCGCCTCCGGCAACACATGGCCCCATGACAGCAGCGATCTGTGTAATCCCCATCGCACTCATCCTTGCGTTGTTGCGAAAAATTCTTCCGAAGTGCTCCTTGTCAGGAAAAATTTCATCCTGCATCGGCAAAAAAACTCCGGCACTATCAACTAAATAAATGATCGGAAGGCTATTTTCCATCGCAATCTCCTGCATCCGCAAATTTTTCTTCCCGGTAATCGGAAACCACGCTCCTGCTTTTACAGTTTGGTCGTTTGCGACGATTACGCATTGTTTGCCACCGACATATCCAACACCAGCAACCGTACCGCCAGCGGGGCATCCGCCGTACTCTTCATACATTCCATAACCGGCGAAAGCGCCAATTTCTATAAAGGTTTTTTCTTTATCCAGGAGATATTCTATGCGCTCACGTGCTGTCAATTTATTACGATCCTTTTGTTTTTGTATTGCCTTTTTTCCCCCACCTTCTTCTATTTTATCCAATAACGTTTTAATATTACTCCACGCAATTTTATTCGCGTCTTCGTTTTTATTTAAGTCTATATTCATAAATTATGTATTCATGTCAAATCTAAAACTTTAATTTTTATTAAATTGGTGCTTGATTTGCAGGCAACGAAAGCATTCTGTTGTATGAAAAGATTATCCAGAAAATTATTATTCATTCTTGCGGCTATTTTGCTACTCATTGTTATTGGGGCTGTTATCTGGCAGAAGTTTAAATACAAAATAATTGAAAACAGCCTGTCCGCAAAGGTTGCACAGCACACAGACAGTTTATATACCGTCCAATATGACTCGCTTTCTTTTAATGAAGCAACCGGAAATGCGTCTATTAAAAACATACGAATCATTCCTGATACAAGTCGTGCTAAAAAGCTGTCTGTGGAAAATATGCCCGATTTTTTAATGGATGTCACTATTAAATCCTTGACGGTTACCGGTGTGAAAACCGCAAAAGCATTGGAAGGAAGCTCATTGGAAGGCGATTCAGTGATAATTGATAACCCGGATATCATTCTTTACTCATTAAAAGCATTACAAAAAGGAACTAAAATTCAAGTGGAGGCCAATGAACTCTATAAGCAGATTTTGGGTAAACTTGATTTGATAAAAGTCGGCTTTGTTTTTATTACTCATCTGAATGCAAAAGGGATTGATTTTTTTAAAAAATCGAAAAATTTCGATTTCATGAATGGAAAATTACTGTTGCAGGATATATTAATAGATAGTGCGCATCATTTGGATACGACCAGAATTTTGTTTTGCAGGCAAGCTGCTTTTACCGTCGATTCCTTCTTTTCGTATAACCATGATCGTAAAGAACTTTCGGTGAAAAACGTGCATTTTTTAGGGAAACAAAAACAACTTTTATTCGATCAGATTTCTGTGAACAGATTTGAAAATGACACATCCGCTTCTATCCGTTTGTTGGATGCAAAAGGGTTGACTCTAAATGGTGTAAATTCAAATGAGATCGTAAAAAATAAAGATCTGGTTATCGATACTATTTTATGCAACAATATTATTGTGTATCAATTGCCGCTTCCGAGGTTAAAAACAACTACCATTCAGACGGTGAGAAGCGCTGACAGCACGGGTTTCGTCAATGTTTATGGAGTGTATATGAAACATCTTGATTTTCCAAAAGTAACTTTTGTTCCTTTTGCCAAAAGCAATTATACTGTCGGAAACATTGCCATAAAAATTAATGAAGTCAAAGCAGATCAAATTGTTGAATTGCAAATGCATCCGATGGATTTTACAAAAGAAGCCGAAGTTTCGGTGAACAGCATATCCCTCAAAAGTAAAGATGACATCTATACTTTTAATGCAGACAATATCACCGTTAATTCCTTACAACGGCAACTAAATATCCATTCATTTGACATTGTTCCGTTTGCGGGAGAACACCAGTTTGCCAATAAATTTAATTACCAGACCGACAGGTATGACGTGCATCTGCAGGGAATTTCCTTGAAAAATATTGTCATGAATGACTTATTGGATAACAAACTGACAGCGTCAAACCTTGTAATTGAAAATACTTCTGCAAAAATATACCACGACCTTCACAAGCCTCTTCGACAAAAAAATAAAGTAGGAAATTATCCGTCTCAATTACTGGAAAAAATTAATCTTCCAATAAATATTTCCACTGCTACTTTAAAAAATGCCTACATCGAATACAAGGAAAATGAGACAGTCAGTGACAGTATAGGTGTCATAAGTTTTGCAAATTCTAAGTTGAACATTACCAATATTACCAACCTGCCGGCAGCAATTCAAAAAAACAATCAGCTCAATATTTCTTTTCAATCCAATATTTTGAATTCAATCCCGATAACCGGAAATTTTAAATTTGTACTAAATAGCAATAAAGGCGATTTCTTTGCAAACGGCCACACTGATGCATTTGATGCGTCAATTCTCAATAAAGTTTCTATACCAATGGCACTCATAAATATCAATTCTGGTAAAATTAATTCCATTGATTTTAGTCTTAAAGGAGACGATACAAATGCGGGCGGAGATCTTGTTATGAAATATGAAGATCTTAAAGTAGATATTTTAAAAAGAGACAAAAATACCAAGGAGGTCAAGAAACGAGGATTTGCAAGCCTGGCGGCAAACCTGGCAGTAAAAAACAGTAACCCGGCTTCTTCCGGCCTCCGAAAAGCTACGCCCCAATATCAACGCAATATTTATAAATCTTTTTTTAACCTGGTCTGGAAAACAGTATTTACAGGAATGAAGGAAACGGTCGGAATCCCTTGATCTAGCAAAACTAACAAGCTGGAAGCGTATTTTTTTTAAAACACGAATCTATGGTTTTTGTTTGTTTACTGCTGATACTTTTCGAAACGACTTTTTGCGAAACCTAATCATCATCATCCACTTTTTCCTGCAACTTCAAAAATGCGCTATGACGCGGCGTAGGCATCACACTATTCTCGCCTTTTATCGCTTTCCAGATTACTTCATTAAATGGAACATCCGGGGCAGCATCTTCGACTGCAAGATTAAATTTTGCCGATTCTTTCGCCAATTTATTCCACGCTGTATTTCTTTCCTCAATATTTATATTTGATGGTAACGCTTCATAAGGTTTAAAATCAGGCGAAGCAGTAAAAGATCTGAAAAGCGGCATTGCTGCAGCATCATACTGGCTCATTGGCGGCAGGCCAAGAATGAGCTCCATTGTTCTTAGCAATCCTGAAGTAGAATACATCGTGTGATCTACAAAATTTCGTTTTACATAAGGGCCGATAACATAGGCAGTAGAGCGATGGGCATCCACGTGATCCGGGCCATTTTGCGCATCATCCTCAACAATAAAAATAGCGCACTCTTTCCAAATCGGGCTCTTCGAAATATGTTCTATAAATCGGCCGACAGCGAGATCATTATCTGCGGCAGCTGCATAAGGAGTGTATGCACCTTTTCTCATCCCGCTTGTGTGATCGTCCGGAAAACGCAGGGTCGAAAATTTTGGCAAATCATTGTTTGCAACTAAAGAATCAAAATCATGTTGCCATATTTTTTCACGATAAACATCGTGGATACTTAAATCAAAATCAGGGAAGGCGGGACAAAAGTGTCCAATAATCGCAGGCAAAATTGGCTCTTTTCCATCGTGTACAAATTCGCCATAATTGCGATAACTGATGCCTGCCCGCTGACAATAATCCCAGATAAATCCTTTTGCCGGATACGCAATTTTCCGTGTTCCTTCATAATCATAAGTACCGCCACGGCCGCTGTAATTGGTAGGCCATGTTTTTTCAACGTAATCGGTTGCATAAGCGGCTGTACTCCAGTTGTGCCCGTCGGCGCTCACTTCTGCATCATCATAAAAGTTGTCAAGGAGGACGAAATTTCTTGCTATAGAATGTAGATTGGGCGTAATCTTTTCACCAAACAGGCATAAAGAACTATCACCGTTGCCTTCTTTCATATCACCGAGAACCTGGTCGTATGTACGGTTTTCTTTGATAACATAAAACACGTATTTTATCGGAGATGCACTACCAACTTTTTGTGGAACCGGGTTTCCGGTTTCACCAGCCGCCAACGCTTCTTTATTTTTATTGTAGGGAGTATTTTTATAAACCTGTATAGAATATTTTTCCAACGTATTCCTGTTCGGAATTGGAATAAATGAAAGTGAGCCCTTGAACAAACTGCCAATATATTGAACCGGTTGTTTGCCTTCGGAAGTGATTTCTTTTTGATAAGGTGTTTTTATTTTTTTATTATCAGGCTGCGGTCCGTAAGGATTTGGCATCGATTCAAATCCTTTTCCATTCGCAACCAAAAGCGAATTCCCAACAACACGAACGCAAGTCGGATACCAGCCGGTAGGGATAAAACCAAACGATCTGCATGAACCGGGGTTTGAAACATTAAAAACCGCGAGGCAATTATTATCTGCATTAGCGATATACAATGTTTTATCGTCTGATGATAAAGCAACACTGTTGGTTGTACTTCCTGCCGGCGCGTCGGCAAAAAGGCTTGCAGAAAGCGTTTCAATCACTTTTTGTTTTTTAGCATCAATCACCGAAACGCTGTTGCTGTTTGCATTTGCCACGAAAAGAAAGTTACCGTTTCTGGTAAAACACATATCATTTGGATGGCTTTCTGTTGCAATAGAATCTGAGATTACTCCTTTTTTTATATCATAAATCATCACTTTATCGCCTCCCCACAAAGAAATGTACAATTCGGTTTTTGCAGGATTTAATAAACACGTATAAGCTTCAGCACTTAGCGGAACCTGGCGGACGATTTTATTATTTTTAGTATTACAAACGTAGAGCGAGTTATTTTCTTTGGTAACAGCAAACAACTGCGAATGAGCGTGATCCAGGGCAATTCCGGTAATGCATATTTTATTCGGCCAACGCTTTCCGAGAACAATGGAATCTTTCAAAATGAGACTGTCATTTTTTAGCTGAAACCGCAAAATCATATTTTGATTTCCCGTTGACGCATACAAATATTTATTGTCATCGGTAAACTGCAATCCAACCCATGCTGAACGGATTTTTGTAAAGGATAATAATTTTTTGCTCGCAATGTTTATTAATTCAATTCCCTCCACTCCATTTCCATTATCAGTAATTGCGGCATATTTTTTAGAAGGTGAAATAGCAATGTTTAAGGGAAGATCGCTGCTAAGATTGACCGCACTTCCTGCAGCCGACAGCGACCAGCCATTTGGCAGTTCAACAGGTTTTGGAATAAAAGTAGCTTGCGCAATAATGTCGGAAGAGAGGAAAAGAAAAATCAGCAGATTGATGCAATAATTGATTTTACGGCTCATTGATTGAAAATTAAAATGAATTTCAAAATTAAGCAAACTGATTTTTAATTCAACCGATTAAAACTTGTGGTCAAAAATTCATCTGTGCTTTGGAGATATTTTGAGCAAAAGAATTTAAAGGGAAGCAATAAATAAGGGAGATTCTGAATTTTCAAATCGACTCTGATTGATTCTGTGAGCTGGTTTAATCCTCCGTGTCTATACTTCAAAATAAAAGACAGCGCTGGCAAAAGAATCAATGATGGACATTTTCATCATTCAGTAAAAAAATAGATAAAAGACTTTGAATTAAAACGTTTAGGGATAACAAAAGCAATCAAAGCATCTATCGGAACTTCAAAGTTTATACTACTGTTTGGCTTTAAAAATTACGCTTCCACTTTTTCCATAATCAGATTCCATTCTTACTTCATAACGTTTACCGCCGTCTGTAACGATCATCAATGCAGTGTTTGGTGGAATCGTGCCAAGATTATCTGCATACATGGTAACAATATTTTCATCTGCATTTTTATCAAGCGTCAATGATAAAGAAACTGGCTTGTCGGATAATCGTTGATGTGATAAAACAACTTTTCCATTGTAAAAAACGGTAATGGAATCTCCGTCTATTTCTCCATTATCATAAAAATCCAGGTGGAAAGTTGGCTGCTCGATATCAATTGTTCTTACGACATCTGTTCTGCGCTTTTCAAAACCTTTTGCTGTTGGCGCAATGTAATGATGCGTTTTTATTTGTGAATCCGCAATAGAAGAATTTTCATTTTTAGGAACAAAACTTTTTACAGTTTCGGTTTCCTCCATTTTCATTTTTGGTTGAGGTTTTCTAACCGGTGCTTTTGCCGTCGTATTTACCTTCGGTTTTTTAGGAGCAGCGGCAATTGTATTTTTATGAACAGAATTTTTTTCTGGTGCTTTTGCTACAGGATTTTTTGTTGCCGGACTTTTTTTATGTGGCATAAATCCAATCGGTAAATTGCTAACTATTCTTCTCGAAAGCACTGTGGTTCCGCTTCCGCAGCCTCTTCCCTGGTTAGGAGCAGGAATCCATGTACCCCGCAGTACTTCAATATTTCCGGTATCTTTTTCATAGTGGAGCCGGTGTGTCTGAAAACAATTTTGAAAATCCGGTGGCGTATTAAATTTTGTTCTTTCAATTTCCGTTACTACAATATCATTGGTTTCACGATTGAGCGTGCCGGTAAGGCGGCAAATTGTATAATATCTTTTTATTCCTTCCTGGAAATAAGTGTAAGAATATCCGGAAACCTGTGAGCCGTTGGTTGTCAGTTCCAGTACATATTTTATGTCGCTGTCGAATCCCGGAATTCCAAATCCTCCTTCATCAAATCCTCCTTTCCATTGCCCGTCAAAATTGATTGCATTTTTATTATGGGATTTATAATGGGAAGCACTTTTTTCAGAAGAGTAATTTTGTGCAAATGAATTTTGTGCAAACAAACCAAATTCAAAAAACAGTAAAAAAAACAGTGTAAAAATTCTTTTCATCATGCCCGAATATTTGTTCATTCAAAATTAATTGTTATTAAAAGTATATCCTCCCAAAGGAATATCATCTTTGTCTAATACTTCGTTAAATTTGCTGTTCAAAAAATAAAAAAGAGAATAATTTTAACTGATAGAATGATGAACATAACTTTTCCGGATGGAGCTGTAAGGCAGTACGAGCAAGGGTCTTCGGCGATGGATATTGCAAAATCAATTAGTGAAGGGCTGGCACGCAGGATTTTGGCAGCAGAAGTAAACGGTGAAATTTGGGATCTTTCCCGACCCATAAATAACGATGCCTCTATTAAATTTTTAACATGGGAAGATGCCAATGGCAAATCAACTTTCTGGCATTCTTCAGCACATTTAATGGCGGAGGCGGTTGAGGACACTTTCCCCGGTGTAAAATTTTGGGTTGGGCCGCCGGTAGAAAAGGGTTTTTATTACGATATTGACCTCGGTGATAACGTCATTACAGAAACTGATTTGGAGAAATTGGAGAAGAAGATGGCGCAGCTTTCAAAACAAAATAATCCATTTGTTCGAAAGGAAATTTCTAAAGCAGATGCAATAGAATATTTTGAAGAAAAAGGAGATGAATACAAGCTTGATTTGCTTTCCAACTTACAAGATGGAAATATTACTTTTTATACACAGGGAAATTTTACAGACTTGTGTCGTGGCCCCCATATTCCTTCAACCGGATTAATTAAGGGAATAAAATTAACAAGCATTGCAGGGGCTTACTGGAAAGGTGATGAAAAGAATAAAATGCTTACACGGATTTACGGTGTCACATTTCCCAATCAAAAAGAACTGGATGAATATCTTGTTTTTTTAGAAGAAGCAAAGAAACGCGATCATCGTAAAATCGGAAAGGAATTAGAGCTTTTCACTTTCTCAGAAAAAGTAGGGCAAGGTTTGCCGCTATGGCTTCCCAAAGGAGCCATGTTACGTGGAAGACTGCAGGATTTTATGCAAAAAGCCCAGCTCGAAGCCGGCTATCTTCCCGTGGTTACTCCTCATATTGCTTCCAAGAATTTATATGTGACCAGTGGTCATTATGAGAAATATGGAGCCGATAGTTTTCAACCGATTAAAACTCCCGTTGAAGGCGAAGAATTTTTTCTGAAACCGATGAACTGTCCGCATCATTGTGAAATTTACAAAGCTGTGCCGAGAAGCTATAAAGACCTTCCCCTGCGGCTTGCAGAGTTTGGAACTGTATACCGTTATGAACAATCCGGTGAACTGCACGGGCTCACAAGAGTCCGGGGGTTTACGCAGGATGACGCCCATTTATTTGTCATGGCTGAGCAGGTAAAAGACGAATTTAAAAAAGTAATTGACCTTGTGTTGCATGTATTTAGTTCGCTTGGTTTCAAAGATTATACAGCACAGATTTCTTTGCGGGATCAGGAAGACAGAACAAAATACATTGGAAGCGATGAAAATTGGGATCTGGCAGAAAAATCGATCATGGAAGCGGTAAATGAAAAAGGTTTGGAAAATGTAGTAATAGAATACGGCGAAGCCGCTTTTTACGGGCCTAAATTGGATTTCATGGTGCGTGATGCGATCGGTAGAAAATGGCAATTGGGAACGATCCAGGTAGATTATAATCTGCCGGAAAGATTTGACCTTACTTACATTGGCGAAGATAATGCGAAGCACCGGCCGGTAATGATTCATCGTGCGCCGTTTGGAAGTTTGGAAAGATTTGTAGCAGTTCTTATCGAGCATTGCGCAGGAAAATTTCCGATGTGGCTGGTACCGGTTCAGGTGAAAATCCTGCCTATAAGTGATAAATTTCTTTCATACGCAGAAAATGTTTTAAGTCAATTAAAAAATAATGATATTCGTGCTGAAATTGATGACAGAAGCGAAAAAATTGGCAAGAAAATAAGGGACACAGAATTGACAAAAATACCGATAATGCTTATTATTGGAGAGAAAGAAGTGAATGACGAAAAAGTATCTGTGCGTAGACAGGGCATAGGTGACGAAGGATCAAAAACTTTGGCTGAAGTAATTGAAAATATTAAAGAAGAAGTGAGGAATAAGACGCAGATTTAATTAATGAATTATTTGACTATTGCATTATTTTAACATTCAAATAAAAAAGCTTCTGTAATAATGTTTATGGCTAGTAGAAAGAGCAACTGCAATCATTTTACTAATACAATTATCAGATCTTATTAACCAAATAAAAAAAATTTATAACCTAAAATCAATTAATGGCATTTCCACCAAGACCGCCGAGAGGCGCATTTAATCCACGCTTTAAAAAAGAACAACAACAGGAACACCGCACTAACCAGATGATAAGAGTACCACAGGTACGTTTGGTTGGCGATAATGTAGAGGTAGGAATTTATTCTACCGCAGAAGCACAACGAATTGCAAATGATCAGGGACTGGACCTGGTAGAGATTTCTCCACAGGCTGATCCTCCGGTTTGCAAAGTGATCGATTACAACAAGTTTCTTTATGAGAAAAAGAAACGGGAAAAGGATATGAAGGCAAAAAGCAAGGTTTCTGAAGTAAAAGAGATCCGCTTTACTCCAAATACTGACGATCATGATTTTGATTTTAAATCAAAACATGCGGAAAACTTTTTAAAGGACGGCAATAAAGTCAAAGCATATGTTCAGTTTAAAGGACGCGCTATTATGTTCAAAGAAAGAGGCGAGTTATTATTATTAAAATTTGCTGAGCGTCTTGTAGATGTCGGCACATTAGAGAGTATGCCGAAATTAGAAGGAAAAAGGATGTTTGCGATTTTTGCACCAAAAAGCCAGAAGAAAAAATAAGATAATTTGAAGGCATATAAACCAGAAATCTTCCCAATTTGTTCGTCTACTGATATAATCTGTGTCTTTGTTACACGGATTAACAAATTCACTACTAATTAAAACGGAAATTTGCGTGCATTTAGAGAGTAAAATGCAAGGTTTTCCTGCATGAAATTCGTTAGATTGTTCGATAAACGCTTTTAGAAATGAAGATTTAATCCTTATTTTCAAGTGCAGTTTTTTTGAATATTGTAGGTTTAATTACTCAATTTATGCGTATTATTACGATTCCTTAAATTTGGTAATTATTCTGTATGATATCCCATAATTAATGTAGATTTTTGCAATGTTTTTATTATTAAAAATTCATTATTAGACTATGAAACCAGAAACAGATGAGGTTATTAATGTGATGATTGTTGATGACCATGTACTGTACAGAGCGGGCGTAAAAACTGCACTTTCTTCCAAAAAAGATATTAAGGTAATAGCTGAAGCGGACAATGGCGCACATCTTTTGAACATGCTAAAAGGTATTCAGCCGGATGTGATCTTGCTCGATATTCAAATGCCAATTATGGATGGTATTACTACTTTGCCGGAAGTAAAAAAATTGTACCCCGGTATAAAAATCGTCATGCTTACTTTACTCGATGACCAAAGTGTAATTACGAAATTAATGGAGCTTGGCGCTAACAGTTACCTCGTAAAAACATCCGACGCAGAAGTAATCTATGAAGCAATTAAAACGTGCCACCAACAGGAGTTTTATTTTAATTCGCTCACGAACAAAGCGCTTTTGAATAATCTGCGTCAAAAAAATATTTCATCCCCGTTCAAAACGAACCAGGATGACGCGGTTCTGACTGAAAAGGAAATTACCATTTTGAGGTTGATGTGTGAAGAAAAAAGCACACGTGAAATTGCTGAAGCAGTAGATCTAAGTCCTCGTACCATTGAAGCGATTCGTGATAAACTAAAAACGAAAACTGGTACAAAAAGTACCGCAGGCTTGATCATGTTTGCTGTAAAAAATAACCTGCTGGATCAGGAAATTTAACTGGTTTTACTGAAATCATCCATCTACTTTTGTTTATTCATTTTTTTTATGATGAATGAGCATTTTTTTATATACAACAATCAGTTTTTTCATCAGCATGAAACAGTAGCAACTGTGGATAATCGTGGGCTGCGTTATGGAGATGGATTATTTGAAACACTGCGTATGCATGAGGGGAAAATACTGAATGAAGACTTTCATTTTGAAAGATTTTTTCAGGGGATGAAACTGCTGGAATTTGATATACCTGAAAATTTTTCGCCGGTGTTTTTTCATCACGCAATAAAAGATCTTTTGCAAATAAATTCCATCAAGGAAAATGCCAGAATCCGGCTAATGGTTTTTCGAAATGATGGAAATATTTTTGACACCGAAAGTAATTTTCCAAATTATATTATTGAAGCATCTGCGCTTCCACAGCAACTTGAGTTGAATGAAACTGGATTGCTGGTTGATATTTTTCCGACGGCAAAAAAAAGCTGTGATATTTACTCGAACTTAAAATCAAACAATTATCTGCTGCCGGTGATGGCCGCGAGGTTTGCAAAAAGAAATAAGCTGGATGATGTGATTTTATTAAATTCTTGCGGAAGGATTTGCGAGTCAGCAATTGCAAATATTTTTATCATAAAAAATAATAAAATCTACACACCCCCACTCTCCGAAGGCTGTGTGGCAGGAACGATGCGTCGTTGCATGCTGGAAAAATTTTCTTTAAAAAAATTTACAGTATTAGAAAAAAAACTTTCTGTTGATAGTATATTAGATGCTGATGAATTTTTTCTGACCAATTCAATCAACCCAGTAAGGTGGGTGCAAAAATTTCAGCAAAAAATTTATGACAATGAAAAAGTAAAGGAAATTTATAAAAGAGTCATTCAGAATATTTAATTGGAAAATATTCTTCCTTTACAAAAAGATTATCTTCTGGTAAACCTGTAGTAGTCCGGCTTTCATGCGTTCTTTCATAAATATCGATAAACTTTTGAATAGCATTTCTTCCTTCTTTTCCCAGGTTGATAGAATATTGATTTACATAAAGGTCAATGTGTTTCTTCATTACTTCCGGATCCATTTCCTGTGAATGCTGTTTCACATAATCTGTAATTAACGGATAATTTTCAAAAGCATATTCCATGCTTTCTTTTATCAACGCGTCTACCTTCATTAAAATATTTTCATCAATATTTCTTCTTCCAACAATGCCACCAAGAGGAATCGGAAGTGATGTTTTTTCTTCCCAGAAATTTCCCAAATCAACAATTTTATGTAATCCTTTTTCCATGTAGGTAAAACGGTTTTCATGAATGATAACACCTAACACATTTTCAGATTCAAGAACTGAAGTTTCAATTTCATCATATCTTTTAAAAACTTTATTTTTTGCCTTTGGAAAAGCAAGAGAAAACAAAAGATGGGCTGTGGTATTTTCGCCGGGAATAGCAATTGTGAATTTTTCTACCTCATTAAAATCAACCGGTTTTTTAGAAATCAAAAGCGGCCCAACACCTTTCCCTAACGCGCTTCCGCTATTCATTACCATATAGTTTTTAATGACTATAGGCAACACACCGTAACTGATTTTAGTAAAATCCAAAAACTCCTCTCTCGCAAGATTATTCAAAGTTTCAACGTCTTCCAGCCTTACGGTAAAATTAAAATCTCCGGTATCAATTTTTTTATTTACCAACGCATCAAAAATAAAAGTGTCGTTGGGGCAAGGTGAAAAACCAAGTGTAAAATTCATCGTCTTCTCTATAGATTTTTAATAATTTTCAATAATTTTTTGTTCAGATTTTCAATCGATTCTTTCAGTTTCCATTTCGATTTGTCGCGCTCTCCCACTTTGTTTGAAATGCTTCTAATCTGCAGGAAACGTATGTTTTGCAAAAGGCAAACATAGTGAAATGCAGCGCCTTCCATGCTTTCTACATCTGCGGAAAACTTTTCTTTGATCATTTTATTTTGAAAAACATCATCACCGATTTTATTTACTGTAATTCCTTTTGCAAACGGTAAATCATTTTTTTGCCAAAAAGGATCCGGGTTTATCAGCCATCCGTCTGTAAATGGAAAATCATTTTTATTGTTGAATCCCATTTCAAAAACCGTTTTGAAATTGGAACCCTCTGCAATACCCAAATCAGCAAAAGCGTCTTCTTTTACCTGCACTACTTTTCCTAAATCATCATTGTCATTGAATGATCCTGCAATGCCCACCTGAACTACCAAATCAAATTTTCTCTCTGATATTTTTTTTACCAAATGAAAAACTGTAGCTGGAATTCCTACACCTGTTATCAAAATTTCTGCATTATTTTTTTCTTTTAGAAACGGTTCGATTTCAAATTCTGTTGCAGCAGCAATTAATAAATTCATTGCGCAAATTTCGCATTTACAATCAAAGTAGCAAGCCAGGAAGTTATAAGGAGATTCAAATTAAACTTGATAAATAAACATTCCTGGTTTTATGAAAGCGTTTACCTTTGCGAAAATTTTTGTTACTCAATGTTGTTTTTAACTCGTATAGAACATTTTAATGCCGCGCATAAACTCTATAATCCGGAATGGAGCAAAGAAAAAAATGAACAGGTTTTTGGTAAATGCGCCAACGAAAACTGGCACGGGCATAACTATGAATTGCATGTAACGATCAAAGGCGAAGTGGCTGCTGATACAGGCTTCGTCATCAACGCAAAAGTTTTAAGCAGGTTAATAAATGAATACGTTTTGGAAAAATTAGATCATAAAAACTTAAATATGGATGTCGATTTTTTGAAGGGAAAAATGTGTTCAACTGAAAATCTTGCAATCGAGATCTGGAAACAATTACTTCAGCATTTACCGGAAGGTGTAAAAATGCATTCCATAAAATTGTATGAAACTCCAAGGATCTTTGTTGAATATTTTGGTGGTTAACCTGAATGATTAAATTTATATTTATCAGATGAATAAAAAAGTTTCCGTCTATCGAAAAGAACATTTTAATGCAGCGCACCGGTTGCATAATCCATCATGGGATGAGGAAAAGAATTATGTTGTTTTTGGCAAATGCAACAACCCGAATTACCACGGTCATAATTATGAAGTGGATGTGAAAATTACCGGCGAACCTGGTACTGATACAGGATATGTGATAGACCTGAAATTTTTAAGTGAAGTGATCAAAGAAAATGTTTTAGAAAAATTAGATCACAAGAATCTCAACCTCGATGTTCCTGAATTTGCCAATCTTAATCCAACAGTTGAAAATATTGCGATGGTTATTTATCATATTTTGCGTAGCAAAATTGATGAAAAATTTGATCTGCAAATCCGCTTGTATGAAACACCCAAAAACTTTGCAGAGTATCCTGCATCTTGATTTTATTGACTTAAAAATGATTTATGGCTTATAAAAAAATTGAACATTACGACGAAGATGTTACCAAAGAATTAATGCAGAACTATCGCAGTACGATAAAATTAATTGGCGAGAATCCGGACAGGGAAGGCCTTTTAAAAACTCCGGAACGTGTAGCAAAAGCAATGCAGTATTGCACACAAGGCTATGGAATGGATGCTCATGCAATTTTAAATTCAGCAAAATTTCATGAAGACATCAGCGAAATGGTCATTGTAAAAAATATAGAATTGTACAGTATGTGTGAACACCACATGTTGCCCTTTTTTGGTAAAGCACACGTTGCTTATATTCCGAATGGATGGATAACAGGCCTGAGTAAAATTGCACGCGTCGTTGATGTTTTTGCGCGAAGATTACAAGTGCAGGAAAGGCTGACTACTGAAATTTTAAATGCGATTCAGGAAACATTAAATCCGCTTGGAGTGGCGGTGGTTATTGAGGCAGAGCATTTGTGCATGATGATGCGCGGTATATCCAAACAAAACTCCGTCACAACTACTTCTGCTTTTTATGGAGAATTTGAAAAGCAAAGTACGCGCAATGAATTTATAAATTTGATACAGGCAGATTTAGTTAAAAGAAGATAAAATAAAAAACACTTTATGGCGCATGCATTTATTTTTCCCGGACAGGGATCGCAATTTATTGGAATGGGAAAGAATTTATATGAAGAAGATGAACAAGCGAAATTGCTTTTTGATGAAGCAAATGACATTCTCGGTTTTCCAATTTCAGACGTAATGTTTTTCGGCACTGCTGAAGAATTAAAGCAAACAAATGTAACCCAACCTGCAATTTTTTTGCATTCGGTAATTGCTTTTAAAACTATTGTTGATCGGCAGCCTGATATGGTCGCCGGTCATTCTCTTGGTGAATTTTCAGCGCTGGTTGCAAACGGATGTTTAAGTTTTCAGGATGCCTTAAAATTGGTTTCCATCAGGGCGAAGGCGATGCAAAAAGCGTGTGAAATAAATCCTTCCGGGATGGCAGCCGTTCTCGGCCTTGATGATAAAAAAGTAGAAGAAATTTGTTCTTCGATAACCAACGAAATTGTAGTTCCCGCAAATTATAATTGTCCCGGACAGATTGTTATTTCCGGGTCTATAAAAGGAATCGAAGAAGCATGTACGTTATTAAAAGCGGCTGGCGCTAAACGTGCCTTGATACTTCCTGTAGGTGGCGCTTTTCATTCTCCCTTGATGCAACCGGCAAAAGAGGAATTATCAGAAGCGATAGAAAATACCAGATTTGACATTCCTTTCTGTCCTGTTTATCAGAATGTTGTTGCCAAAGCTGTAACAGATCCTGATGAAATAAAATTAAATCTGATTGCGCAATTAACCGGCCCTGTAAAATGGACACAAACAATAGAACAAATGATTGCTGATGGTGCAACGGAATTTACCGAATGTGGACCGGGAAAAGTTTTGCAAGGTTTGGTTGCAAAAATAAACAAGGAAGTAACTACCAACGGAATTGGATAACAATCACTTTTCACACTTATTTTTAATAAAAAAGGAAATAAGAATTCAGCTTATTTGTCGGTTTGCTGTTCGTTCATATTCAATCACTAAGATCGTTTTTCAAGCAAGGTTTTTTAAAGTTTAGCTTTTTTAATTCTTTATCTTCATTATAAATTAATTCTTATGAAGATTATTGTTTTTACTATTTTAATGGCAATTACTACAGAAATTTTTTCGCAGATAAAATATCCTGATACCAAAAAAGTAGATCAGGAAGATAACTATTTTGGAACGATCATTAAAGATCCATACCGATGGCTTGAGGATGATAACAGCGCCGAAACAAAAGCGTGGGTAAAGGAAGAAAATAAAGTAACTGACGATTATGTCTCTAAGATTCCTTTTCGTGAAAAAGTAAAAAAACGTCTTGAAGAATTATGGAATTATCCCAAATTTGGTTCGCCTTTTAAGCAAGGCGATTATTATTATTTCTATAAAAACGATGGTTTGCAAAACCAGTCGGTGTTGTATCGTCAGAAAGGGTTTGATGCTGAACCCGAAGTTTTTATTGATCCGAATAAAATGACCAAGGACGGAACCGCCGCAATCGGAACTTTATCTTTTAGTAAAAATAATAAGTACGCCGTTTACATGGAAGCCCAGGCAGGAAGCGATTGGGAGGATGCGCACATCATCAATGTAAATGATAAAAGTTTACTGAACCATGAAGTGCATTTTATCAAATTTAGTGGCGCATCGTGGAAAGGTGATGAGGGCTTTTATTACAGCCGCTACCCTGCTCCGGATGAAAAAAATAAACTGACTACACAAAATCAGTTTCATAAAGTTTATTACCATATAGTAGGCACTCCGCAAAGCGATGATGTATTAATTTATGAAGACAAAGAACATCCGTTAAGAACAATAAACGCAAACCTTTCTGAAGATGAGCATTTTTTGGTGATTACCACAAGTGAAGGAACCAGCGGTTCTGAATTGTGGGTAAAAGATTTGAAAAACGCATCTTCAAAAAATCATTTTATTTTGTTGGTTAAAGGTTTTGATACCGAATCAAATTTTATTGATAATGATGGCGACAGGTTATTGGTCAGAACCAATGACGATGCTCCAAATTATAAAGTGGTTTCAATTGATCCTAAAAATCCGTCAAAGGAAAATTGGGAAACGATCATTCCTGAAAGAAAAGAATTACTGGAATCTGCAGGTACTGCAGGTGGAAAATTATTCCTGACTTATTTACAAGATGCTTCTTCAAGGGTTTATCAAACTGATTATAAAGGACATAATGCGTATGAAATAAGAATGCCGGGAATTGGTACTGCCATCGGATTTAATGGCTACAAAAAGGACAAAGAAATTTTTTATTCATACACTTCATTCAATTCTCCTAATACAATTTTCAGGTATGATCTGGTGACAAAAAAATCAACTCTTTTTCGCAAAAGTGATGTGAAGGTAAACATGGATAATTATGAAACATTACAATCATTTTGCACCAGCAAAGACGGCACAAAAGTTCCGATGTTTATTACTTATAAGAAAGGATTAAAATTAGATGGAAATAATCCGGTATTGCTTTATGGTTATGGTGGATTTAACATTGCGCTGACACCTGCGTTTTCAATTTCAAATGTTTTTTTTCTTGAGCAAGGAGGAGTATATGTTCAGGTAAATCTTCGTGGAGGAAGTGAATATGGGGAAGATTGGCACAAAGCAGGAATGCTTCAAAACAAACAAAATGTTTTTGATGATTTTATTGCTGCAACAGAATTTCTAATTGATAAAAAATATACCAATCCAAATAAAATAGCGATCCGCGGAGGAAGCAATGGCGGCCTTTTGATTGGTGCTGTGATGACACAACGGCCAGAGCTTTTTAAAGTGGCCATCCCGCAGGTGGGAGTATTGGATATGTTGCGCTACCACAAATTTACGATCGGATGGGCCTGGGCAACAGAATATGGAAGGAGTGATAATAAAGTCGACTTTCAAAATTTAATTAAATATTCTCCCTTACAAAATTTGAAAGCAGGTATAAAATATCCGGCGACTTTAATTACGACAGGTGATCACGACGACCGCGTGGTGCCGGCTCACAGTTTCAAGTTTGCTGCTACTTTGCAGGCAGATAATGACGGCACAAATCCTACGCTAATCCGAATAGAAACAAAAGCCGGGCATGGTGCGGGAAAGCCTACCAGCAAACAAATTGATGAAGCTGCAGATATCTGGACGTTCGTAATGTATAACCTGGGAATGGAATTTTAATTAGAAATGGGAAACTACAAAATGAAAAAATAAAAAAAACCGCCTGCATTCAGACGGTTTTTTGCTTTCTTGTTTGTACGTGTTATTTCTTTTTAGCTGACGATTTTTTAGGAGCTGATTTTTTAGGGGCAGCTTTTTTGTCATCCGATTTTTTAGAAGATGATTTTTTAGGCGCTGATTTCTTTGCAGCAGATTTTTTACTGTCCGTTTTTTTTGCCGCTGACTTTCTTGGTGCTGATTTTTTGTTGTCAGATTTTTTAGATTCAGATTTTTTAGGCGGCGCTTTTTTCGAAGAAGATTTCGACTTTGATTTTTCCGGTGGTACTTTATCCCCTTCTTTTCTTGCTTCTGATAATCCAATTGCTATCGCTTGTTTTGGATTCGTCACTTTCTTGCCACTACCTCCGCTTTTTAATTTGCCCTCATGCATTTCATGCATTGCTTCTTCAACTTTTTTTTCTGATTTTTTTCCATACTTTGCCATGATGATTTAATTTAAAGGATTAGTAATAACAAAGCAAAAGAAATTTTTATGCCACATTTTTTTAATGTACCGCTTACTCAATATCAAGCTCATAAATTTCCTTCACATATTTTTTTGGAAGCAACGACTTTTCAATGTTGTCATCTAAATGCAAAACACGGCTGAGTTTGTAAAAAGGCAGAATGAATGTGAGAAATGAAACCTTTTTGAATCCTAATAATTTTCTGGCTCT
>JAICYZ010000320.1 GCA_025933935.1 Chitinophagaceae bacterium | reverse complement strand
TATTCACGTTGCGATGGCGGATGCCTGCTCTTGATTTTTATTCAATGAATATTTATAATAGCGTAAAGATTATGAAGCATAACCTTGAACGCACTAAATGGCTTTGGGATGGTCCTTACATCATTGGCGAGTGGGCCCCCGAAGGTGGCTGGGAAGCGCCAATGACAGCGTGGAAAGCTCCGGTAGAAAATTCGAGCACTAAAAAAGCACAGCTTTTTTACGAGTTTTACACGAAATATATGCCTTTAAAGGACCCGCGTTTCATGGGATCACTGGTCTTTTTTTGGGGCCACCGGCAGGAGTACACCCGAAGCTGGTTTAGTATCTTTGCCGAAAATGGGTACCCGAATGAAATTAAAGAAACGTTGAATGATTGCTGGAAAGATACCGTTACCTCACATGTTTCGCCAAAGATCAAGTTTATGTTAATAGATAATCTTAGTGGAAAAAATAATATCATCGTAAGTAGCGGCTCAAAACATCATGCTACATTAGAAATGCAATCACCTGCACCACTCGACAGTCTTAAGTATACGTGGGAAATGTATAGAGAAGATTGGTACTACCCTTATGGCCTCCCTTCACAGGTAGGATTATTTGCAGACAGCACCTTGCCTGATACTGATTTTAAGGCGCCACAAAGCCAGGGCCCATATCGGGTATTTATAACCGTTTATAACTCAAAGGGATATTTTGCGACGGCAAATATTCCAATTTACGTGGTACATTAATGAACTTTAGAATTAATCCTTTACAACCCCCAACACCAAAAGAAAAAAAGGCGCTCCGCCTGATGATTCTCGTGGGTCTTATTGCGATGGGATTTTTGTTGTACGCCTTGTTTCAAAGCAACGCGATCAGCTATTTTCCGCTATATATTTTGCTGATAATAACCATGGTATATTATTGCCTGAAATATTTGCATGAATGGTATCACTATTTATCAATCTCATCAGACAAAAAGCCTGTTCGACGAAAAAGATATACAGTTGATGTCTTAACTACTTATTGTGCCGGCGAACCGTTTGATATGCTGGAACAAACGTTGACTGCCATACAAAGTATTAATTATCCACATACTGCCTGGTGCTGCGATGAAGCCGATGATATTAAGGTGAAACAGTTATGTTTAAGGCTAGGGGTGAAACATGTTACCAGGATTGTCAAGAAAGATGCTAAAGCCGGCAATATCAATAATGCTTTACAGCGCGCTGAAGGAGAGTTATGTGTAGTCCTCGATCCCGACCATGTGCCGGCGCCTCAGTTTCTCGATGAAGTAGTAGATTATTTTGATGATCCTTCTATTGGTTTCGTACAAATAGTACAGGCTTATCATAATCAGGAAGAAAGTTTGGTGGCAAAGGGGGCGGCACAACAAACCTATCAGTTTTATGGGCCAATGATGATGAGCATGCACAAGTATGGTACAGTGCAGGCTATTGGTGCCAATTGTGCTTTTCGCAGGAAAGCACTCGACTCCATTGGTGGACATGCCAATGGACTTGCAGAAGATATGCACACGGCTATGAAGTTGCATGCCGCCGGATGGCGCTCGATTTATGTACCGGCTATTTTAACCCGCGGATTGGTGCCGGCAACCATGTCATCCTATTATAAACAGCAATTAAAGTGGAGCCGCGGCACATGGGAACTGTTATTCGTTACTTATCCGAAACTATTTTCAAAGTTTAACTGGAGGCAAAAAATTCACTATTTCACTCTGCCATTTCACTATCTCAGCGGTCTCATTTTTTTTATTAATTTCTTGATACCGGTAATTTCTCTCTTTACCGGCTACATCCCTTTACAGATGGATGTATTTAGTTTCTTTTTGGCAGCTTTTCCATTATTCTCAATGAGCATGCTGATAAGACATTACGTGCAAAAGTGGCTGCCTGATGAAAAAGAAAGAGGCTTTCACTTAGTTGGAGGCATTCTCCAAATTGGTGCATGGTGGATACATTCGGTAGGTATTATTTATACCCTGCTTCGTAAAAAGGTGCCGTATATACCAACTCCCAAAAACGATAATGAGCCTTTGCCTTTATTACTCACGGTGCCAAATATACTCGTGGCAGCGATTTCATTGGCAGCGATCGTATATGGTCTGCTCGAAGATTTTAATCCCTACACAATTTTTATGGCTGGATTGGCAAGTCTGCAGATAGCTTTTATGGTTTTTAATTTGTCGATTTCCGGATATGTTAGCACAGAAAGCAGGATAAATAGTTTGGCGACGAGATTGAGGGAGAATAACCGGCTTATTATAAAAGCTCATGGGTTTTTAAGAAGATATTCATTAGCGCTGTCTGTTTTAGTCATCGTTTTTTTCGGACTGGCATATTGGAAGCAGCAACAATTGCCTCAATTTTTACCAAAGCCGTTGAACGGGCTGAAGATCTTTTATCGGGGCTTATATAACGATGGTAACGAGAACGATACAAAGGGAAATTTAAGTTTGGCAATAGCAGATAAAAACAAGGATATTGCTATTGTTTCATCGGAAATCGGGTGGAACGTGGATGAAAATAATGTGCTGGATACAAATTACCTGCAGCAGGTCTACAAGCGGCAGGCCATACCACTCATTGTTTGGAATCCATGGCAAAAACGCAATTTAGGGTCAAAAAAGGATAGTGCAGGTATGCAGGAAATTTTGACTGGCAAATATGATAGTCTGATTTCATCCTTTGCTTCACAAGTTGCGGCTTTAAAAAAACCGGTGTTCCTACGTTTTTTAAATGAAAATACCATTAACAGGCATTCCCTGTTCGCGTATCCAGGCTCTACTGCCAATGATTTTAAAGCGGCATGGCGGTATGTGCATCGAAAATTTGATGAAGCTGGAGCGGATAACGTGATATGGATTTGGAATCCACCGGATGCCGCAACAGCTAATGATTACTTTCCTGGTAATACATTTGTGGACTGGCTTGGAGTAAATATACTAGACACAAACCGGCGTTCCCCGGAAAACCCGTTGTATAGCTTCGATTCACTTTACCGGCCTTACCATTCTTTGCAACTCTTCAAATCAGGCTTGCCGGTGATGTTAACCGAAACGGTCGGTTCTTCCGTGAACGCATCAAAATGGTGGGATGAAACATGGAAAACTCTTGATACCACATTCAAGGAGATAAAATCGATCCTCGTTAATCCTGATGATTATCCTTTGCTTGCAAAATCACCAGGAACCAGTATGCCAATACATGTAAATAAAATAATTTGGCAAAAGACTTACGCCAAAGCTCAATTGCAAAACCTACCTTTTCCAATCAGGAGTATCGTTTATAATAAAGGATATGACTGGTTCAGAAACAGGCACACATTGGGATTTAAAATAATTGAAGACGATTTAGAAGCAATGAAAAAGATGGGTGCGAACACAGTAGAAAGAACGATGCCAGGCATATACGACCGTGATTTGAGTAAAGCGGTAATCTCAAGGAAAATGAATTTAATTGCTGGTTTCTGGTTTTTAGCAACACCAGAGGTAATCGATGATGACAAAAAAATGAAGCAACAAAAGGAAAAGATCCTCCGGGTGATAAGAAATAATCTGCATAAAAAATATATTATAGCATGGAACCTGGGAAATGACGTTTTGCATGATCTCGCCAGTCAAACCTATAAACCAGATTACTTTTACTATGAACAAAAATATATTGCCTGGTTAGAAGATTTGTGCAGCGAAATTCGAAAGGTGGATACGGTAAGGCCTTTAGTAATGGATTTAGATTGGGATGCAAATGGCAGGAAACAGTTTCATAATTACAAAGACCATATACCGCAGATAAACACTTATATGCTGGCGGTAAATTTAAAAGATTCGGCCTTGGTTAATGAACCGCTGGAACAGGGAATGACATGGGGGAAAGTGGACGTCCGATTATGGCCGCATGTTCCAGGTATTCAACGATCCGGTACTGTACCTCAATGGCAGGATATAGAAACGACAAGTTATGTAAAGCTAAACGGACTACTTGACGTGGAAGGTAGAAAGAAACAATGGTACGGAGATGTTTTAAATTTTTGGAGAAATCAGCAAACAACTCCATCTGCGATACCAGAAATAAGAATTTTAAAACCTGCGCTACTTACGTTCCCTAATGACAAACTGGTATATCATG
>JAICYZ010000253.1 GCA_025933935.1 Chitinophagaceae bacterium | reverse complement strand
GGCCATGTAAAAATCCATCCGGGAATGGGCGCACCCATTTTATAAGCTAATAAAAGAAAACCCGCGCCTAATAAAAATAAGCCGCTCCAGATACGCGAACCGTGGTTTATTGGTTGTCTTTCAAAATTATTTTGTTCCATTATAATCGTTTTTTTGTTTTTAATTTGATGAAGCAAATTTAGAATGAGATGAATCCCTGGAAAAGGAGCATTAGGTTTAAAGTATTAAAGCATCGGTAAATACTTTGAAAATGTCGGTAAAGGAATAAAACAATTTGGCCTCGGAACTTTTAAACCGGTGTCTGTAAATTTGCCTCCTATGGGTCAAAAAAAATTACAACGATTTTCAGAAATAAAAAGCTTTCCCAATGTGTTGGAATATCCTGAAAATATGCAGGGAAAATGGAATGTTTTTTTTAAAAATAACAATCCAATAATTCTGGAACTTGCTTGTGGCAAAGGGGAATATGCAGTAGGGCTTGCGCGATTACATCCCGAAAAAAATTTTATCGGTGTAGATATCAAAGGCAACCGGTTGTGGGTAGGAGCAAAATTTGCCTTAAAAAATGATTTGAAAAATGTTGCTTTTTTGCGAACTCAAATAGATAAAATCAGCCAATACTTTTTAGAAGATGAAGTCGATGAGATTTGGATCACATTTCCCGATCCGCAGCTTCGTTTTTCTAAAGCAAGAAAGAGGTTAACGCATCCTAAATTTTTAAGATTGTATCAACAAATTTTAAAAACTCACGGCAAAATTCATTTAAAAACTGATTCTCCTGATTTGTATTTTTTTACAAAAAAAGTTGTTGAACTATATAAACTTACTTTGATTTCTGATATCAATAATGTTTATGCAGAAGAATCTTTAACACCTGAACTGGCGATTCAAACTCATTATGAAAAACTGGACATTGCAAATAGTAATGCCGTTTTTTATTTGTGTTTCACTTTGCCAAAAAACCTTTCTGAAGATGACGAAAAGCTTGCTGCTTTTTTAAAAGAAAATCAAAATGAAAGATGAAAATTTTATTGAAGGAATTCATTTTTATTTTGACAAAACAGGACTAATGGTTTTGACAGAAAAATATCATTTGCTGCGAGGATACTGTTGTGGCAATGGTTGCAGGCATTGTCCATACGATTACGATAATGTAACAGATGTAGAAAAGAGAGAATTATTGAGGAGAAGGAAAATGGATAAAAAATAGTATTCATTTTCAACAAATAAAGAAATACGATTAATTTCTGTTTTCCTTTCTTAATTATCGATGCTATTTTCTTTTAAAAATCGGAACGGTACTGCATGCTTCGCCATACATTATACTTTTTGCAACCGGTCGTAACAATTTGGCAATTTCAACATAAGCAGTTTCAGGAATTTTTTTATCTCCACATCCTTTTACGACAATTCTAGCGTCTTCATATTCCTTTACGTTTATTTTGTCTAAATTCTTTAAAAATAAGATATTAAAAGCTTCTTTTTCATTTCCAAAAATTACGTCCGCGGCATAAGGTTGCAGATAACTAACAGCCAACATATAAGCCCACAATGGAATGATGGCATCTGCAGAACAGGTAATGGCTACATTTTTATTTTGATAAATACTCCAATCTATACTTTTCAATGCTTCCCGGTAATCCTTTTCTTTCAAAATCAACTCCATGAACAAATAATTTTTTAAATCAAACTCAACCACATCTTCTTTTGGATAAAAGTCTTCGAGATCAATTGTTTTTAATCCGCTCTGTGCTACTTTATTCACAATAATATCTTCCATCATTTTTCATTTTGATGTAAAGTTACAAAATCATTTTTGGTGTTATTTCTCCCTTTGCTGCCAATAAAAAAGCCATCAGAACGACGGCTTTTTTACTATACAATATTTTTATTTCTAGAAAAATCTGCTTCTGTTGTCTTTGATATCCGCAATTTTTTTCAAAGCCTGGAAAGATTGTCCCAGTGCAGATTGAATATTTTTATTCAATTCTTCGTTCATCTGAATTTTTTCAATTTCAGGGGAAACAACAGGTTTTGAAGAAACACTATTTACTTTTATCACAAAAACTCCTGTATTTCCGGCAAATGCAGGAGAAACTTTTGTTTGATATTCTTTATCAAATGCTGCACCTGCAACTCTTGGTTCATTTCCGATTCCATTGATAATTTTTGCATCAAAAGTAAGTGTAGAATCTGCTCCGCTGGTTAATACCTGCAGATGATATGGCGCTGCAGCCGCTTCTAAAGTAGTAGGATTATTAAGCTTCTTTTTGATCTCGTCTGCTTTTTTCATATTCATAACTACTCCTTCAACCATAGGCCTGGCAGTGTTTACATCCGGTAATCCTTTCTTTAATTTTTTATCGACAATCGCTACCACATAGTCATCCTTTATTGCAAACGGGTCAGAAACCTGTCCTTCTTTTGCATCAAAGGCCCATTTAATAACTGGCCGTGCATCCTGCAAAGCTCCAAGCTGATAATCATTCTCTTTTACCTCAACCGGAACAGTTACTTTTTTCAAGCCATTTTTAGCAACATAATCGTTAAACGATTTCTCATCCTTTGCCATTCCTGATAATTTTATTGCCGCTGTATTCGCTGCATTGATCGTTTGATCGCTCGGCGCAATTTCTTTTGCCATGTAAGCAATTTTATAAGCAGGCTCCGGATTTTTCTTATCAAGGATCTCGATATAATGCCATCCAAATTGTGTCTTAACTACTTTTTTAGTTTCTCCTTTGTCGTTCAATAAAAAATCAGCAAATTCTTTTGAAAAATTTTCACTTTGAATGGTCATCAGATCAAACGTCATTACACCGTTTTGTTGTTTCGCCGCCTGATCGGTAGAATATTTTACTTCCAGCGAATCGAAATTAGCACCGTCTTTTATTGCGGTTGCAATACTGTCAGCAATCCTATGTGCCGTACTGTCGTCCATTAGAGGTTGTTGCGTTTGTGGATCTACGGTTCCTAATAAAATATGACGGCATTCGATGCTATCAGGCATTATTTTGGTATCAATTTTTTTCGCAAGAACAAAGTTTTTCCCGTCTTCATAAGGACCAAAAACGCCGCCATTTGGTAAATCAATAATAGAGTCTTTGTTGGGAACCTGCAGCTTTGATTTTGGAATATAACCATCAAAAAATGGAACTGCTGAAGAATTTCTGCCAAGAAAAAATTTTGCATTTGAATCTGCTGCAAATTCCGGTTTCAAATCTTTTAAAGACTGCAAAATTCGCGCGCTATCTGCTGCATTTGCTGCTGCGCTAAAAGATACATAAGAAATGATCCGGCCCGCTTCCTGCTGATATTTTGCTTTATGATTATCAAGATAATTCTGAATGTCGTTGTCCGTTACTTTTACAGCACTGTCACTAATCGCTGTATACGGCACTGCAACATAAGATATATTGGCAAACTGATTTTTTTCTACGCTCATTTCTTTTGTAAGCCACTTCGGCTGATACATACTTGCCGCAATCAAGGAAGTATATTTTGTATATAAACTGTTCAGGCGCATTGGATCTATCACTTGCGAAATGATCGCATTTCTCTGCTCTTCATTTTTATTTTTCTTGGTCTGCGCCCACCATTGTTTTGCTTGTTCGATATCATACTGACCGGTTTGTTTATCGGTAAAAGCCTGTTTCAAAGTTTGTGGAGCGTCGTTACTAAACATGATGCTGCTCATTTCATCTGGCGTAAACGTGATGCCCAATTTTTCAAATTGTCCGTCAACCACTTTTTCTGCAACCATTTGATTCCACACCGATTCCATAATCTGGTTATTTTGTGAACTTCCTGCATCCGGATATTGTTGCTGAATTTCTTTTACTTTATCGTTAAACGTGTTGAGGTCAATTTTTTCGCCGTTTACCACTCCAAGCGTTGATGTGTTGTTGTTCCCAAAGATTGAACGGCCGCTGCTCATAGAATCCATTAATATAAAACCGATAAGACTGATTGCAATCAATGCAATTACGATTACAGCCCCTTTCTCACGGATAGTCTGAATGATTGACATGTTGTATTTACTCTAAATTTTGTGAATAAGGCCGCAAAAATAGTGTAAAATAAGATAGGAACAAACTGTGGATAACGTATTGGGATTGGCGCTGGCGGCGTTTTCGGCAAAACTTATTATTTAAAATTTCTGAAGAAAAATAACTGTATCGACGAGGCACAATTTTAGAGTTTATAAAACAACGTGATCTGTTGAATAAGTCAGCTTTTAATTTGTGAAAATTCTATGCCGGTCCTTGATAATGACAGGACATAATTTATGTAATGCGTGATTCAAAAAATACTTCTCAACATCGGTGTGTGTAAAAATTATTTTTTGTGTGGGGAAACCCGGCTAACACAAATTTTATTTCTGAATAACTTCTAATAACTCTCTTCGCTTTTCCACATTCTTCCATTTCTGGCAGAAGAAGCAACAATTTTTCCAATCCCAATTCACACTTTTCGAAAATAAATGTTTCATTTTTTTATCAACATGCTTTTTTATTAACGGTTGTTAAAAAGATCGTTTAAATAAAGATGAATGTTAAAAGCATGATGTTAGAAGCATGTGGATAAAGGTGGATAAGAAGGAAGTTTTAAATTTGCATCAAAATAAAAATTCAATCTATCCACAAATTCACACTCATAATAGTAATAGGCTTTTAAATAAAAAAGGTATTAATAATAAATACTATGGCAAATATTCACATTGAAGAAGCAAAAAAAAATTTAGAAAAAAAAGGTTTTCTGGATTTGGATATTGACGTTAACTTAGACCTCTTTGCAGAAATTGAACGTTTAAAAAAAGAAAAAAATGCCATCATACTTGCCCATTATTACCAGGAACCGGATATTCAGGACGTTGCCGATTTTATTGGTGACAGCCTTGCTCTTGCACAAAAAGCACAATCCACCGATGCGGATATAATCGTTTTTGCCGGAGTCCATTTTATGGCTGAAACTGCTAAAATATTAAACCCAAACAAGAAAGTATTATTACCTGATTTGAAAGCCGGTTGCTCACTTGCTGATTCTGCACCTGCTGATCTTTTCAAAAAATTCAAAGAACAATATCCTGATCACCTCGTAATTACCTACATCAATTGTAGTGCCGGAATGAAAGCGTTGAGCGATATTATTTGCACTTCTTCCAATGCGGAAGCAATCATCAATAGCTTGCCAAAAGAACAGAAGATCATTTTTGCGCCGGATAAAAATTTAGGAGCTTACTTGATTAAGAAAACGGGAAGAGATATGGTATTGTGGAATGGAGCCTGCATTGTTCACGAGATATTTAGCCGTGAAAAAATAACGAAACTAAAAATACGGCATCCGAATGCGAAAGTAATTGCTCATCCGGAATGTGAAGAACCTGTTTTAGAACTTGCCGATTTTATTGGAAGTACGAGCGGTTTATTAAAATATTCGAAAGAAAGTCCGGCAACAGAATTCATTGTGGCAACAGAATCTGGAATCATTCATCAAATGCAATTACAAGCGCCTTTAAAGACGTTTATTCCCGCTCCACCTGACAATTCCTGCGCGTGCAATGAT
>JAICYZ010000179.1 GCA_025933935.1 Chitinophagaceae bacterium | reverse complement strand
TTAATCACGCCATCACTAGATGAAATGGTGCATGTGGCCAAAGAAATGAAGAGAAATAATCTTGAAATTCCTTTATTAATTGGCGGAGCTACCACATCCCGATTGCATACTGCAGTTCGCATTGCGCCGGAGTTTGACAATGGTGTGATCCATGTTTTGGATGCATCCAGAAGCGTTACTGTAGCAGGAAATTTATTGAATAAGGATACAAAAAGTGATTTTTTAACAGGAATAAAAAATGAGTACGAGAAATTAAAAAATGATTTTGGAAATAAAAAATCAGCGAAAGTTTTGCTGCCTTTTTCACAAGTTCAAAAAAATAAATTTCCAATCGACTGGAACAATTTTACTCCTGTAAAACCAACGTTTAAGGGCGTAAAAGTTTTTGATGACTACGACCTGAACGAAATTTATGAATATCTGGATTGGCAACCTTTTTTTATTGCATGGGAAATGCATGGAAAATTTCCACAGATTTTGTCTGATGAAAAAATTGGCGAAGCAGCAACAAAATTGTATGAAGAAGCGCGGGCGTTTTTGAAAAAGATAATCAAAGAAAAATGGCTTACTGCTAAAGGTGTCGTAGGATTTTGGGAAGCGAATGCTGTTTCTCATGATACTGTTGAGGTCACAGATCCCGAAGAAAAAAAGTTCCATTTAGAATTTTTGCGGCAGCAAATGAAGAAAGCTCCTGGTCAACCAAATATTTCTTTAGCGGATTTTATAAAACCTGGTACAAAAGAAAATACGACCGATTATATGGGGGCATTTGCAGTTTCGATGCACGGACTTGAACCGCATATAGAAAGGTTTCAAAAAGAATTTGATGATTACAGTAAAATTATGTTGCAAGCGCTGGCGGACCGGCTCGCAGAGGCTTTCGCAGAATTATTGCATGAAAGAACAAGAAAAGAATTTTGGGGATATGCGAAAGATGAAAATTTATCTTCAAAAGAATTGATTGAAGAAAAATATGCAGGAATTCGTCCGGCACCTGGTTATCCGGCATGCCCGGACCACACTGAAAAATATATACTTTTTGAATTGCTCGATGCAACAAAAAATGCGGGCATAACTTTGACAGAATCGTTGGCGATGTATCCTGCTCCTTCAGTTTGCGGCTGGTATTTTGCTAATCCTGAAAGTAAATATTTTGGAATTGGAAAAATTGCCAAAGACCAGGTAGAAGATTATGCAAGAAGAAAAAACATGTCGGTAGAAGAAGTGGAAAGATGGTTGAGGCCGCAGTTGGATTATTGAAACTAAGTTTCATTATTTGAAAGTAAAGAAAGAAATAACACGGATTTTCTTCTTTGGCGCTCCATACCTAAACCAAACCGGAATAATCTTCACTGATAGGTAAACGATGATTTTAGTAACATCCGTTTTTTCCTTCATGTTGTTTAATTTTACGTGAAGAGGATAAATAATTAAAAGATGAACGACAACATTCGCATCATATCATACAATGTAAATGGAATCAGATCTGCCATTAAAAGGGGATTTATAGACTGGCTCAATACCGATCCTGCTGACATCATTTGCCTGCAGGAGATCAAAGCAAATGAATCGGATATCGATCGTGTTGCGATTGAATCTGCTGGGTATCGTCCTTACTTTTTTTCGGCCCAAAAAAAGGGTTATAGCGGAGTTGCGATTTTGACGAGACTTGAACCCGATAATGTAGAATATGGACACGGAAATGAACAAAGTGACTTTGAAGGAAGAGTGTTGCGGGCTGATTTTGGCGATATTACTTTGATCTGTGCTTACTTTCCATCGGGAACGAGCGGTGAACATCGGCAGTCATATAAATATGTCTGGCTGGACGAATTTTTGGATTATTTGAATGAGCTTAAAAAAACGCGCCCTAAATTAATTGTTTGCGGCGATTATAATATTGCTCACAAAGAAATTGACATTCACAACCCGATTTCAAATAAAAAAACAACCGGTTTTTTGCCGGAAGAAAGAGCGTGGTTTGATAAATTTTTAGCGAATGGCTTTACAGATGGATTTCGATATTTGAATAAAGAACCACACAACTATACCTGGTGGAATGTGCTGCGGCCAACAACGCGAACCGAGAACAAAGGCTGGAGAATTGATTATATCAATGTTACCAATATTCTCGAAAACCACATCCAGAAAGTAGATATTTTCCCTGATGTAAAGCACAGCGATCATTGTCCTGTCTATCTTGAAATAAAATTATAATCCATGCTTATCTACAACATTACTTTTAAAGTAGATCATGAAAAACTTAACGATTGGGTGCAATGGCAAAAGCAAATTCATATTCCGGAAATGATTGCCACCGGATGTTTTTATGATCACCGGTTTTATGAATTATTAGAACATGAGGAAGAAGATGGAAAAACTTTTGTGATTCAATTTTATGCGAATTCAAAAAATGATTACGATCATTATCTTCAAAATTTTGCGACCGAAATGAAACAAAAAAGTGCAGTTAAATGGGCCGATCACGTGATATCTTTTCGAACGTTGCTTCAGCATGTGCTGTAGTGTTGTCGATATTCAATAAGCGGCTTTATAGTAAATCTACTTTAGTCCAAAGCCTGTTGCCATCGCAGTTTATACATAAATTACCACCAGGATCCGCACTGCTGCTGGCTTTCATAATAATTGAGCGTAAAAATTCTTTTAGTAAATTTCCTCTTTAATCGCTGGAAACCTTACCGCTTGCGGATTTCATCCACATTCAGTGGAAAAAAAAATATTGCAAAAATTTTATTACATTGAAAAACCTTCTATATTTGTCGCTGTTTAAAAAATCAAATAAAATATTATGAACAAAGCTGAATTAATCGCCAAGATGGCCGATGACGCAGGAATCACAAAAACCCAGGCTAACGCTGCTTTAGATTCTTTTACCACAGCAGTAACTAAAACTTTAAAAGGTGGCGGAAAAGTTACTCTTGTTGGTTTCGGAACTTTCTCAGTTAGCAAAAGAGCTGCGCGCAATGGTCGCAATCCTCAATCTGGCGCTGTTATTAAAATTAAAGCTAAAAAAGTAGCTAAATTTAAAGCAGGTAAAGAACTGTCATCGAAAATCTGATTTTCGTAAAAGTTTTAAAAAGCAAGATGCAATATTCTGTATCTTGCTTTTTTTATTATCAATTGTTTATTCAAAAAAAAAATTAAATGGGACGCGGAGATAAAAAAACAAAAAAAGGAAAAATATTTATGGGGTCTTTTGGCAAATCCAGGCCGGTAACAAAAAATTCAAAAGACAAAGCTTCTGAAAAAGGAAAAGAGAAAAAAGAAGCGTAAGCAAGCACTTTAAAACACAAAACAGCAAAAGCGAAAATTCGCCATATTTGTTTCTTTGCTGAACTTCCGGTAACTTCTGGGAAGTTTAAAGCTTTCCAGAAGTTACTCCTTTATGGTGCGAGTCGTTCTATATTCCAGTCATGGTGTTCTGACAAAGAGTAACGCAATCTGTCGTGAAGCCGTCCTGGCCTGCCTTGCCAAAATTCTATTACTGCTGGTTCCACAATATAACCGCCCCAAAAATCCGGACGTGGCACTTTTCCTGATTGAAATTGGCTACTAAATTTCAAAACATTTTCTTGCAAAAATTCCCTGTTTTCAATGACAGAACTTTGAGGTGAACTCCACGCTCCTATCTGACTTTCCCTCGGTCTTATTGAAAAATATTCATCACTTTCTTCACTACTTACCTTTTTTACCAACCCTTCAATTCTGATTTGCCTTTCTAATTCTTTCCAAAAAAAAACAAGTGCAGCAAATCCATTCTCTTCGATATCTTTTGCTTTTCTGCTTTGGTAATTGGTAAAAAAAACAAACCCGTTTTTTTTAATTTCCTTTAATAAAACAATTCTTGCGGAAGGTTTTCCAGAAGCATTGCAGGTAGCAAGAGTCATTGCATTCGGTTCTTCAACTTTTGTTTCAATTGCATGCATCCACCAGTTTTCAAATTGCTTTATAGGATCAGGATTTGCATCCTTTTCTAAAAGCGATTGTAACTGGTACACTCTTCGCATGTTTGCGATTGAATTTACTTCTGACATATTTTTTATCAACAAATTTAATGAACAGTTGTCGATTTCATTTTGCAAATAAAAAAGCATCCTGTTACAGAATGCTTTCCTGAAAATATATTTTTAAAAAATTGTCACATGCCGAAGCGATTATAACTTCCATTGCTAATTCCATAACCAATCATACCTCCAAATATTGCCATTAAAATAGCCGATATAATAAACAAGACTGCAACCATTACAATAAACGCCACAATCATATAAACAACTTTTTTATCTTCCGGTGTTTTCTTCAACGGGCCAAGCCCAATATAAAAAAGATAAATAGAATAGATCCATCCCGCAACAACCAACAGCCATCCAATAACCGGAATAAATGAAAGTAAACCGGCAATCCAATTGGGCGTATTTGAATAAGCAACCAATTGTGCAGACTTATTCAGATTTTTTTGTGAAGCAAAAGTTGGGGCCAGCATGTCAATTACATAAATAGAAATGTAAAATGAAATGATAATGGAAATGAAACCAAAAATTGCCGCCCAGACAAAGTAGGTAGCGAATACGCCTGCCCAAACCAGACCCGTTAATATCTTACCAATTGAAGCGATGATAGCCATTGGCAATACATAACCGATCAGCAAAGATTGTGGAGTTGCGCTCTCAGTTTCTATCACAAGCCATTCAGGTTTTGGAGATGCAAGTATATTTTTTGCACGTTCGATTAAATTCATAATTTTTAATTTTTGCGTTAATAGCAGTTAATAAAGGGTGTAAAATAATCGCTTCAATTATTTTTAATCAGGACAGCAGTTTTCTCAAATACTTTAAACTACGGGCGTTATATTTTCTTCATCAGCTACGGTGGTAGATGTTGGTTCTGCAAAAGTGGAAGGTGAAGATGAGGTTGTAGTTACATTGGCTGAATTTCCGATCTTGCCTTCGATCGTTTTTTTCATGCTATTAAATCCATCTTTCAAATTATCCGCAGGTAATTTGAACAGGTAAGCCGATGCTAAAATACCAATAGAAGCAAGGGCTGCAATGTAAAGCCCAAATCCAACAATGGAAGATCCCATTATGGAATTTGTTGCCTGTGAATAAAACCAAATAGTCACCAGTAATGCAATTGTCCCTGTAAGGAGCGCAACCATCCACATCGTTCTATCTAAATTTTTTGTTTGATCGCCCAAGCAGGCAATTAAGCCGGCGGCAACAAAACAAATAAAGGCAAGGATTCCCTTGTCGTGCATACCATTTACGCTTTGAGAATAACCTAAAATGGAAATAGAAACCCACGGTAAAAACATAGAAATGAAACCAACAGCGGAGGAGATTAAAACAAATTTTCTTTGTTTACTCATTGTTTGAAAATTCATGATTGTAAGTTTTAAAAGTTAATAATAGAATCCAGGGGTTCGGCTGGTCATTTAACTTTCATAACTACGGATGAATTTCTAAGTAAATATAAAGAAATTTCTTTTGATATTTTATCAGGAGCTTTTTATTGCACTAAACATTTTATTTTGATTTACCATCTGTTCCAGATTGGCAATCATTTTGGCCTTTTCTTCTTTATAAATGGCCAGCCGGCTTTCCAATTCTTTTAATCTTGAAAGACCGCTTTGCATTTCCCTTTCTTTTTTATTAAGTTCAACAATCTGCCGTCTCAAATCTTCGTTTTCGCTTTTAACGGCGGCATAATTGCTATCTAATTGAGCATACTGTTTTTTTGTTTTTATTTCAGCAAGCAGGGAAAGTTCCAGTTCTTTTTCACGCCCGGCAGCCCCTTCCAATTGTCTTTCCAACAGACCTATTTTATTTTGCATAGATTGCAGATCATTTAATCGTGCATCATAATCGCTTTTCAGGCTGTTCCATTTGCCGCTATTTTCCTCAATGGAATTTAATTTACTTTCTACTTCTTCCAGCTTCTGTCTTGTTATGTCAAGCTCATTTTCTAATTTTTCTTTTGCTTCATTTTCCTCGTAATACATTTCTTTCCAATCCTCTTCCTCTTCGGTTTTTAAAAAGGTTTGTTTGTGCGGCTGGCTTTCCAACTGGCCTTCAAGCGCTTTTAATCTTTCCTGCAACTTAGTAAATTGAAGTTCATAAAATGTTGAATTTTCCTCTACTTTCTGCAGATGTTTTTTCAGGTCCAACATCGCTTCTGAACGGGGAGGGTTGCTACTTTCGATGGGAATATCTCTTTTAAAAAAGAAAATACTTCTTTTATCGGCAGGCAAAAAATCAAAACTGCTAACAATAGCTTTGTAAGCAAAAATAAAACAGGCAATTAAAACGATCAGGGATATAATCCACCAAATCCACATAGGGTTTAATTGAAAAAGGGTTTACACATTATTTTAATTCCGGGAACTTTGTGGTTCTTTTCCAAAGGATGCTTTTGACCGGGTTTTTTACCGGAAAGGATTTTCGTAAATAAGCGGGCGTAAATTAATAAAAATTATCCGCTTACCAAAGTTCCTACCTTTTCTCCCGTAACTACGCGAAGTAAAGTACCGGGTGTGTCCATATCAAAAACGATAATGGGTAGTTGATTTTCCATACATAAAGTAAAAGCAGTCATATCCATTACTTTTAAGTTACCGGTAATGCATTCATTAAAAGTAATCGTTTCAAATTTTTTGGCGGTTTTGTCTTTTTCCGGATCAGCATTATAGATTCCATCCACCCTGGTTCCTTTTAAAATTGCATCTGCTCCAATTTCTATTGCTCTTAATGAACCGGCCGTATCTGTAGTAAAATACGGATTTCCGGTGCCAGCGCCAAAGATCACCACTCTGCCTTTTTCCAAATGCCTGATCGCTCTGCGGCGTATATAAGGCTCTGCGATTTGCTCCATTTTTATAGCGCTTTGTAATCTCGTATAAACGCCGGCTCTTTCCAACGCGCTTTGCAAAGCCATCCCATTAATTACGGTGGCCAGCATTCCCATATAGTCGCCCTGCGCTCTTTCAATACCGGTTTCCGCTTCATTCATTCCGCGATAGATATTTCCGCCGCCGATGACGATGGCAACTTGCACTCCCAGTTCGGTAATTAATTTAATATCCTGGGCATATTGAGAAAGTACCTGTGAATCAAGGCCAAAATTTTTATCACCCATTAAAGATTCACCGGAAAGTTTGAGAAGGATTCGTTTGAACTTGGGAAGCATGCGTTTTTGCAGATTGAAACGTTAAAAAAATTGCTGCAAGATAATCGATAAATTTTTTATCCCGAATAAAGAATAAAACATTCCGGTAAAGCTGTTATTTTCTTAATCGCTTTTAATGTTGAGCATGACAAAAAATGTCAGGAAATATCACTTTTCGTTTAATAGTAAACAGACAAATAATAGAGAAACTTGTTTTACTGACCCAACAGTTTAATTATTTTCCAATACAAAAAGTAATAATTCACATTATATGCGCCCTACTCCTTTCCATACTTCATCCATGCCTTTCCCATGCTTCATCCATACCTTTCCTATACCTTTGAAGTGAAGGATGAATACCTTTGAGGCGAAGGATGAATGCCTTTGCTATACCTTAGAAGAGAAGGATGAATGGCTTAAACTGCATCATCTGTTCTTTTTGTGAGGTTTAAAAGCCGTGATACAACATGTAAATGCTAAGTAAACCGATCCCGGCACTTACAAATAACCTGGCACTGACATGATTATAAACTCTTTTAACCATTTTTCTTGTTGCAAACTTATTTCCCAATCGTTCACAATCCTTTGCGCTTGAATATTTGAACTCAGACTGTTTAATTTTGTGTAAAAGTGTCCACTTAAACCTTCACTGCATCAAATTTTTGTACCTCAGAATACATTTTTTTAGTAAGCTACAAATTTGGAAGAAACATCCACACAATATACAATAAATAACAAAGATTAAACCCAAGTGAAAAAAAATAATTACCTGTTAAATATTGATAAATAAAGGGTTCCAGCTTATTTAATGATTATTAGATAGATGTTATTCTTGTCTCATTTATTTGCCGATACAAAACTTGGAAAAAATATAATCCAATCTATCTTCATTGGTAACTTCACCGGTTATTTCGCCGAGGAAATGCAGGCATC
>JAICYZ010000305.1 GCA_025933935.1 Chitinophagaceae bacterium | reverse complement strand
TTCAAGATTTGTAACGCATCAAAAAATAAACTGGACCGTTTTTCAAAATAACCTCACTTTTAAATCTTCTATTTTCAGGCATTCGTTGAGAGTAATGATCACCTGCGGCGTTGGCTACCTGGTTTCCAAAATGATGACCGGCCATCACAGCTATTGGATTTTAATGACGATTATTATCATCATGAAACCTGCATTCAGCCTTACCAAACAAAAAAATTACGACAGGCTTACAGGCACCATTGCAGGTGGAATCATTGGTTTGTTAATACTTTATTTTATCCAGGACAAAACGGTTTTATTTGCGCTGATCATTTTCTTCATGCTCGGTACTTATACTTTTAAGACCTTGAATTATATCGTAATGGTGATCTTCCTTACCCCTTACGTATTGATCCTTTTTCACTTTCTTGGGCTGGGTGCTTTGCATGTCGCAAGTGAACGATTGTTGGATACGGCGATTGCTTCAGGATTGGCTGCATTGGGCAGTTATTTCTTATTTCCGCAATGGGAATCAGGACAACTAAGAAATTATATGGCAGACGTGTTAAAAGCAAATATTCATTATCTGCAAAAATTAAAAGATCTTTTTTCCGGCAATGAAGTGTCAACCTTACAGTATAAGCTCGTTCGTAAAGAATTATTTGTAAGCACTGCCAATTTATCCGGCGCATTACACCGGATGCTCAGCGAGCCAAAAAGCAAACAACGGCACCGGAAACAAATTTATGAATTCGTGGTCTTGAATCATGTGCTTTCTTCAAATGTTGCCAGTCTCACCGCCGACATGATACAGGAAGAACCAGCGGAATTAAAAGAATTTTTAAAACCGGTGAAATCTTCTATTTCTATCTTAGAAGAAAGTGTCAGGAAATTGGATCATAATTATTCAAACGACAACATCCCTGTTATTTCTTCTCATCTTGTCTTACAAAAAAAACTTCCTGATCCTCATTTAAATGAACAACTGGATTTTATCAATAAGGTAAGTATGGATATTGGTAAATTGACAAATGTAATTGTTAACTAATTTTTCAAAAAAGAAAATAAAGATTGAGGTTATTTGTCGGTTTACTGCTAACAATTCTTTCATAAAAATGTAGGCTTCCTTCCAACTAACTAGAACGAAAGTTTTGGTATTTCTCTATATCAGGAAAACGTTCCCGAGCATCTACTTAAAATAAAAGCTCCTGCCATGCAGGAGCCTTTACTTATATCTATTTTAAAAAAATCTACTTCTTCGCAGCAGCTGGTTTGTTTGCTTTATCTGCCGCTTCTGATTGTTTCTTCATTACTCCCTCCAATGCATCTTTTGTTTTTAAAGCGGTAGCATCGGTAGGATCAATTTCTAAAATTTTATTATTGTACAACAAGGCAGAATCAGTCTCATGCTTGATGTTGTAAAAATATGCCACCATATACCTGTTTGCAGGAATAGCGAAATTCTTAATAGATGATTTATCTTTTGTCGTATCACTGATGGCTATAACCTTTTCATACAGAGGTTTAGCAAGACCTAATTGATACGTCGTATCCATGCCTTCGCGCGCACGTGCACCAAGATACCAGCCATACGCGTCATTTGGAAATTTCTGCTGATAGATCTGAAAAACAGAATCTGCAGATTTATAATTTCCACCGCGGTAATCGTTATATCCTGCGTAGAATAATTCCTGTTTTCCGAAATTAGGATCAAGTTTTAAAACTTTACCGTACCATTTTCCGGCCTCCACAAAGTTATTACTGGCTGCGAAATCTTTGGCCAAATCAGTAATGGTTTTAATCTTGTCGGAAAGAACGGTATCCATGGCTACAGCTTTCTCTATATAAGATTCTCCCTGGGCTTCCTGTCCTGGAAATTTCATCAGGATCTTCCCATAGGTAGCATAATCTGTTGGCCCGATATTATCAGGATTTACTACAGAAAAGAACTTCTCAAAAGCTTGCCTGGCCTTCACCGAATCACCCATTTTGTCATACGCATATCCTTTTAAACCGTATAAATTAGGAAATGTTTTTTGCCCCGCGGAGTTGATACAAGCGTCAGCCTGTGAAATGGTTTCTGAATATTTTTTGGAAACATAAAACAAAGAAGCTTTTGCATAACAGTTCTTAGAATCGTTATCTGCAACTGCAATATATTTATTCAAATAATCGGAAGCTTTGTTTACATCCCGCATGTAATAATAAGTATAAAGCCAGTAATAAACAGGAGCAAAATTTGGATCTTCACTGATTGCTTCATTATAATACTTCATATAAATTGGCTCCTGGCCGTATCCCTGGGTTTCAAAAATTCTACCAATCATAAAACTGGCGCGTGCATCGTGCGGATCAAGCGACAAAGCTGTTTGATAATTCAAAGTAGCATTTGCACCATCATTTAATTTCCAATAGCCAAATCCGATTTCATTATAAATATCCGCGTTCTTTTTGTCTTTGTCGGCTGCTTGTTTCAACTTGTCGATACCATACATGATATCGCCGTCTTTAGGTTCAATATTCGCTCTTCCAACAGCATAAAGCACATCCGCAAGATTTTTCTTTTTAGTATTGTTGATGGCAGTTTCAAAACGGTTACGGGCATCGGTCTTATTTCCTTCCATTAGTTCCACCTGTCCTACGCCAATCATCATCAATGCATCGTTTGGATTAGCCTGCAGCGTTTTTTGATATAAAGCTTTTGCTGCTGCCGTATCAATTGGTTCCCTGTTCGGATCAAGGTAAGTTTGCCCCAGCCAATAAGCCGCTTCCGTATTATTAGGATTGGCAGTCAACAATTTTTGGAAAACACCCTCAGCACTTTGATACCTTTCATAATTTAAAAACTGTTTTCCCTCTTGAATGCTCTGAGCAAATAAGACATTGCTCATTAAAAGCAGGGAAGCGATAACTCCGATTTTTTTCATGTTTACAATTTTTACTTTTTTATTAATAACTGGTTTTGATTTCAAATTAGTAAGTAGTTGCTTTGCGGACACTGAAATTCATTTTTGCTGGAGCAAGATAAGCCCTTCTGAATATCAATTGTCCTCTTTCATATTCCAGAAAGGTAGCAAATCCACTTCCAAGTCCATCATAATTTTCTTTTAAGATGTAATATAATCCGCGTATCATTGGATATCGTTTCAACATGATATTTGCCTGGTACGGTTTTATATAAGATTGTTCCGGGCACGTACACTTTATGGACGCAATCGTGATATCTTTATTTAAAAAACTTGTTTGAGTCGTATCTTCAGGATTGCCAATCCAGCTTACACCTACAAAGCCAAGAACATTGGTATGATTGGCAACATAATTAATCACTCCTTCACTGTTTTTTTCTGCAAACACTTTTTTCGGATCTAACGGAACGCCTCTCAATATAGAATCGACTGCATAGCGAATGGTGCTTGTTTCCTGCAGCCCGTCAAAAACAGCCAGTTCTTTATCACCGGTAGTTCCACTCAGAATTCCCCTGAGTTCGTTCATATCAAAAAGTGAGTCCGGAACCTTCTTATTTACTATAACGGCGATGGCGTCATAAGCGACGCGCGACCAGGTAGGTGAATAACTCAAACTGTCTTTGTAATATTTTTCTTCCTGGGGTGTGAGGCCTCGGGTAACGATAATCATCCTGGTGCTGTCTTTCATCAGGTCTTTAAAACATTCCGCTTCAGGCTTGTATTCGGCAATGATTTTTGCATGAGGATATAATGCTTCAAAAACCTGGATCTCAGAATCAATCACCGGCTTAAAACTCTCGTCTACAGTGATGTGTATGGTGCCAGTAGAAGGCGTGTCTACATCGGTCCTTTTATTTTCATGGCAGCCTATGAAAAAAACCCACAACAAGGCAAGCATGAATGCCGCCAGTTTTGAAGTTTTAATATGATTGCTGAGGTAGATCATTCTTTATAATATTTTTTTCGGATACCCCGGAAGATCCTCCATGAACCGTAAATAATAACAAGAACAGCAAAGATCTTTGCAGGAATACTTGCGGTAAAGTCAGTTGAAAAATTAAATTGTTTTGCAAATAAAATAATAATTCCAACGGCAACATAAATAAAGCCCATTCCCAGATCCGTAATGCTTCGCATCATCACATAACGCTTCGTTTTATTATCCGGCGTATTTTCAAATTCTTCCAGGCTCATTGTTTATTTTTTTAAAAGACGATTGGCAAGATAAAATAAAATAGAGAAATTGCCATATTTGTTCGTTTACTGCATTGGTTTTTTTTATATTCTTTTTTTGTTTTACTTACACTTCATCCGCAATTTATTTAAGATGCATCTTCTGCTTTTATTGCTGCAAGTAAATTGTTAAATCACCGGCATTCCTTCAGAAACGAAGATGCAGCAATGATCATTTTCCATAAGGTCATATGGCCATTTCATTATAATTTCTAATAATTGCCATAAAAAAAGCAAACAATAAACATTCCAACAATTAAATAATAGTTTTG
>JAICYZ010000446.1 GCA_025933935.1 Chitinophagaceae bacterium | reverse complement strand
TTAATTCGTTTAATCAACTCCATACAAGCTCTACTGTTGTGATACGGGCATTTCCAGATGCCCATTTTATCTTCATTTATTACCGTGTTATCTGCATGAATTCCCCAAAACCACTCGCCATTTTTTTTATCAAGAATACCTTCCAGGATAAAATTCCATGAAGCGAGCGAGCGGTTTAAGAACCTCTCAACACCGGTTATTTTCCATGCATTAAAAGAACCAACCATTGCCTCAGCCTGAGGCCACCAGTGTTTTTCTTTTATCAAATCATCCTTTTGTAAATCATATTCATACCACAATCCACCATCAGTATCAAGTCCATCTGATGCAGCAATCGCAAGGTTTACAGACTGATCTCTTACCTGTTGCAACAACGGTTCGTTGCCAATTATTTTTGCCGCTTCTTCTATCAGCCATGAGGCTTCAATATCATGTCCGTAAGAAACGATTTGTGATTTTGGATTCCATTTTTCATCAAAAAATAAAATCAAATGATGCGTTTCAGGATCAATAATGTGATTCAGAAAAATATAAATCAATTCAGAAATTTTTTCTTCCAGCTCCTCATTTTTCCATGCCCGATAGAGATTGGCAAAAGCTTCCAGCAAATGCAAATGCGTGTTCATTGATTTCTTTTCATTCGCATCTTTATCGCTTAATCTGAGGTTATCAATTTCTTTGCAATCTCTTGTCAACGCTTCAAGGTAGCCACCATTTTCAACATCATAACTATGTTTCAAGATGCAGTTGTATAACTCGACTGCAATATCAAGCGCTTGTTGATTTTTACTGTTGATGTAATATTCACTCAAACCATAAATGGCAAATGCCAAAGCGTAGATTTGTTTTTTTGTATCAAGTGGATTTCCTTTGTAATCCACTGTCCAATATACTCCCCCATATTCTTTATCAATAAAATGATCCCTTAAATATTCAAATGCCCTTTCGGCAGTTTTTAAATAAGTTTCGCTTTTGGTAAGATCGTATGCTGCTGAAAACGTCCATAAAATTCGGCTGTTGAGCACGCAACCTTTTGGTGCATCGGTAATAATTTTATCGCTGTTGTCAATCCGTCCAACGAAGCCGCCATTCAAATCATCAATGGTTTTATTTTGCCAAAAATCAAGAATGTTTTGCAATTCATTTTCAAGGTCTTCTTTAAATTGTTGCAACATATTCTATGATTTTTTTAAAAAAAATGTTCACACAGAAAATACAAACTGGCTTTATTTGTTCCTTTACTGAAACAGATTTTTTTCTAAAGTTAAGCATGATGCACATCTTTTTCCACACCATTTTTTACAGCCAACGCCAATCGATGGTTTTTATCGATGATACTCATAATTGTATGAACGGAAGTATCAGAACTAAATCCGTCTTCAGGCGTGTTCACCACATAATCCAACAATTTTGAAACGGAAGAAACTGCTACATGCATCTTAGTATCAGAAGAAGCGTAATAAATAAAAACCGTTCCGTCTTCATCTAATATCCAGCCGTTTGAAAAAAGAACATTCGATACGTCTCCTACTCTTTCATTTCCTTCCGGTGCCATAAAATATCCTGCGGGTTTATGAATTACTTTGGTGATATCATCGGGATCGGTCAAAAAC
>JAICYZ010000338.1 GCA_025933935.1 Chitinophagaceae bacterium | reverse complement strand
TGATGGGTTTGCCAATTTACCGGCCATAAGCTCCGAACTGAAAAATCCAAAAAGAAATATTCCAGTTGCGATCATAACGGGCGTGTCATTGGTGCTCCTGTTATATGTTCTGATTAATTATGCATTTATGAGGTCCATGTCTTTGCATCAATTGACCTCAATTGGGGAAAACAAAGTAGCTGCAATTGTAGTTGCTGAAAATATTCTTGGAAGGACAGGAAATGTGATCGTTTCTGTTTTGATCTTACTCAGCACTTTTGGATTTTTTAATGTAGTGATTCTGATGTATTCAAGGTATTATTACCGAATGGCGCAGGAAAATCTTTTTTTTAAAAAAGCTTCCCTTGTGCATCCTGTCTATCGCACACCATATTATTCTTTGCTTTATTCGATGATCTGGAGTTCTGTATTGGTTATTTCAGGAAGTTTCGACGTTCTTACCGACATGGCTGTCTTTGGCAGTTTTGTATTCCATGTTTTGCTTGTGATAGGATTGATCAAAAAGAAAAGAAACGGTGTTATTAAGGAAAAAATAGCCGCTTATCCGGTTGCTCCCGTTTTGTTTATCGTATTTATCAGCTTTGTGCTGGTAAGTACTTTCATTCATAATCCTGTAAGGACTTTAAGTGGCATTGCATTAATACTGACGGGGATTCCCTTCTACTATTTTTTTAAAAAAAGAAATTTAAAAAATACTGCAGCAATAAAAATGATAAGCAATACAGTTTTGAGTAAAGAAGAAATAATGAAATAAAAGACACATGATCAAATGAAAGAATAAAATTGAACTTATTTGTTGCTTTACTATGAAAATTGAAAGAAAAGAAAGGAAAAATCAAACATCAAAAATCACATATAAAAAATCGGCTCTCCTGACTGCTCGCCCTCATACTATTATCAGACGAAGAATATTTTTCTGGCACTTTTATAATTAAAAATTAGGTAACGTTCGTGTACAAGTTTCGTTACCTGGCCGAGAGCGATTATTTTGAACCATCTTTTTTACATTTAGTAACGGTGAACAAAAGAAAATGTGTTCAACGGCATACCGTCTGAGAAAAAGATTAGCAAAAGCACGACGATAAAGGATCTAAAAAAAAGTGGCTCTTGTAGAAACAAGAGCCGTTACCAAAACTAACTGCTTATGAGAAGTACAAAGGTAGCGTTTAAACTAATCACAGCAGAACGCAAACGTTTGATTAAAAAATCATTCTTTAAAATTTGTTCTTACTTTTATTTTTTACAAATTCTAAAACAAAAGCATGAATTACTGGTTGGTAAAATCGGAACCTTTCAAATACAGTTGGCAGCAATTTTTAAAAGATAAAAAAACCCATTGGGATGGTGTAAGAAATTATGCCGCAAGAAATAATTTGAGAGACATGAAAAAAGGAGATGAAGTATTATTTTATCACAGCAACGAAGGAATGGAAATTGTTGGTATTGCCATGGTTGTAAAGGAAGCATACCAGGACCCGACGACAGAAGATAAAAACTGGGTAGTAGTAGATCTGAAACCGGTAAAAGCTTTGAAAAAACCGGTAACGCTTACTGACATTAAAGCCGACCCAAAATTTGAGAATATGGAGTTGGTGAAAAACTCAAGATTATCTGTACAAAAAGTCACTCCCGATGAATGGAAGTTGATCATGAACATGAGCGCAGCAAAATGATCTTTATTTGATTTTGTAACTAAAAGAACGCGTTATTTTGAAAAAGAACCTCATCGTACTTACGGGCGCCGGCGTCAGCGCTGAAAGCGGCTTGAAAACTTTTCGTGACGGCGATGGTTTATGGATGGGATACGACGTATATGAAGTGGCTTCGCCGCAAGGTTGGCAAAAGGATCCTGAATTGGTGTTGGATTTTTATAATCAAAGAAGAAAAGAAGTAGCTAAAGCATTGCCGAATGCAGCACACAAGGCGATTGCTGATTTGCAAAATGAATATAACGTGACCGTTATCACCCAGAACATCGATGATCTGCATGAAAGAGCCGGTTCAAAGAATGTAATTCATTTGCACGGAGAAATTTTTAAAATGCGCAGCGAAAAGGATGAAAATACCTTTTATGAAATAAGAGATGAGATACATTTAGGTGAGAAAGCCTCTGATGGTTATCAACTGCGACCCCACGTAGTATGGTTTGGTGAACAGGTTCCTATGATTGAAATGGCAGCTGCGACTTTGCAAAAAGCTGACCTATTTATCCTGGTAGGAACATCGCTCCAAGTCTATCCGGCAGCAGGGTTGATTGATTTTTTACCGGCAGGAATTCCCAAATATATTGTTGATAAAAATCCACCTGCTGTCGCCGGTCATGATAATTTTATCATTATTAAAAAACCGGCAACAGCAGGGGTAGAAGAAGTGAAAAAATTAATTAGCTAATACGCCAAGTTGTTGATTGGCCAACTGGCTTCCAAGAATTCCGGTTTCTTTTACGTTGGCAATCATCGTAAATCCCAAAGATGGCAAGTCAACTTTAATGGGTGAGTTTTTAACCATCACAATTTGCCCGTCAAGTAAATAAGACATCTTTTGGGTTTCAGGTACCGGAGCTTTCGTATTCAGTTTTTCTAACCGGATGTCGTGTTGTTTGTTTGTAAATTCCCTGATTGCGTTTATTTCCTCCTCATTAATGGTAGCCGGTTTGCCTTTCCAGTATAGTATGCTTAAAATGCCACTTATTTGTTTGCTCAATGAAGTAATTTCTGTAGCCGTGCATTTTACAAAAACGTAGGCATTAAATACAGGTTCAAACGTAATCGTTTTCCTGAAAATGCTCCTTGTTACCTTATAGTTTAACGGACAAAAATTTTCAATCTTTTTTTTAGTAAGTAAAAGAGAAACTTTTCTTTCGCAGCGTGGTTTCGTGTACACTGCATACCAATTCTTCTGCATTTTTAATGGTTTTTTAAATTTGCAGTAATTCAAAGGAATGAAATTGATACATTCAGAAGAAAAGCGGGGGGATGGCTATCTTAAAAATATATTAGATTATGTTACGCGAATGAGAATATGATGCCAATTATTTTACTTATTCCTCTAACTTAGAAAAGTGCTTGTCACTTCTATCATACATTTATTTTTCAAATATAATAAATTCTTAGAAAAATCATCCGGCAGGAAAAAAATTCCTCAACATATGGAGAAGTTGGGGAAGGATTCTATTTTTCAGCAACCAATTTGTTCACGAGGTTATTAAACTTATTTTTAAATTCCTGATAATGTACTCCGGTTGCAGGCCCAGAAAAACCACTTTCAATCTGGCGGATATTTCCTTTTTTATCGACAAATATGGTGGTAGGAAAGGCGGTAATCGCCTCTAATTGAGGCAAGGTTTTTTCGGCCCTCAACGAATCAGAAACCGTTACGCCGGTTATTAAAATCGGATACTGTACATCGAACCTTTTTTTGAATGGTTGCAACGCCTTTTGTGATTCTTTAAAATCAGTGGTGCGTTCATACGCAAGGCCAATGATCTCAATGCCACGCTGATGATTTTTGTTATAAAAATCACTCAGAAATTTTGTTTCATCCATACAATTCGGGCACCATGAACCGAGGATTTGAATCACTACCACTTTGCCCTGGTATTTTTTATCATTGATAGAAACTTCACTGCCATCATTACTATTTGGAAAGGAGAAATTTAATTTACCTGAGGCCGGTTTTATTTTTGTTTCGCCAAAACCGTCTGCTACTGTTGCTTCATCATTTTTCACCGCGTTCCAATCCTGGATACTTCTTGCACCGGAATAAAATTTACCACCAGATATATTTTTATTGTCATCAATTTTTGCAGTAAAT
>JAICYZ010000021.1 GCA_025933935.1 Chitinophagaceae bacterium | reverse complement strand
GATTTTTAAATCGAATGAAGTGACGATTCTGCGATAATATTCTAAAGCTTCGCTTCGCGTAGGTTTATTATTATTACTTACAAATGGTACGCCGCCAATTTCCAGGCGTTCACTTGTACTGAAAAAAGTCATGTTTACCGGGTAATTGTACAATGAATTTACCAATACGCCTTTCTCAATAATCAGATATTTTAATCCTGTTTTTTTTGCCTGGATGCCGCATGCAAGGCCAATCGGGCCGCCGCCGATAATAACTACATCATAAATATTTTCTGCTTTCATGGAAACGAAGTTATTGTAGCTTACTTAAAAAAGCCTGGAAAAATTTAGTTTAGAATAGTTTAGCAGACTTTACGATAGTTACTAAACATCTAAACATAATAAACGATCTAAACCAGTTTAGAACGTTTAGAAAGTTTAAACGGTTTACGCTTTGCTAATATGTAAAATATACAACCGATTGGTATTATTTTTGCCCTTTAATCTTTCCCCATTATGAGATACTTATTTATTTTATTGATCACCTGCTTTTCGCTTCCTTCCTTTTCTCAGGGTATTGATACGGTTTTACAAAATAAAGTAGTCGTTTTTAAAGATTACCGCCTGGATATTCTCGCAAGAAAAGAAGCGGAAATCAATACGGCAATTTTAAAAAAACAGGCACGGACAGCACAGGGGTACAGGCTGATGATCCTGAATACGAGCGATAAAGATTATGCTTTTAAAGTGCGGGCCGAGCTTCTGCAAAAATTCCCCGAACAAAAGCCATATATGTGGTACGCCAATCCATATATTCGAATTAAATTTGGAAATTTCAGAACGAAGGAAGAAGCCGACGTTTATAAAAAACAAATTTCTAAAATGCTTGGTGGTGCAAACATCTATTATCTTCCAGAGACAATTGAAGTAGATCCGGGAAAAGATTTTGACCCCGATAGTATGAGATAAAGATTAAAGAAATAACAGCAAACGAATAAATAATGCCGTTTCTGTTTTTATAAGATCGAAAACTAAAACTGCTACAGATTGGCAATATCTCCCGATAACAAAGCAACCGTAGCTTCTGCAACTTTTGCCTGGTATAAGGCATTGTACAAACGGTTTTTCGCGTCATTATAACTTATTTGTATCTGCCTTAATTCTACAGAAGTAATGTTTAATTTTTTATAACGTTCTGTGGCTATCACAATATTTTCTGTTGCAAGTACGAGATTGTTTTTTTCAAGCTCAATCGCTTTTAAGGCATTATTGTAATTAATATAAGCATTCGTCAATGAAGTTTGAATATCATTCTTTGTTTGGGTGATGGTCAGTTGTTGATTTTTTATTTGAATATCACTGATAGCCAGTTGTTTTTTTACCAGGATTCCATTAAATAATGGAACTGAAATACCAACAGAGCCTGAAGGCCCGTATGTTTGGTTAAGCAAAGTGAAGCCGGCGCCGTTCCTGTTTCTTGCAAAATTATAGAAACCAGCAAGTTCAACCGATGGAAGCCTTGCAGCATTCACTTCTTTTTTTTCCTGGGCCAATACAGCCAACTGACTATTGGCAAGAAGCACATCCGGATTTTGCTTATTAATTTTATTTTGAACGTCGGAATAAGCAGGCAAAGGAAACACCATGATGGTGTCAATTACCATGAAAGATGTATCAGGGTTTTTACCCATCAGGTTATTTAAAGAAGATTTGGCCAGGGCAATGGAATTTTGCAATGAGAGCAAATTAGAGCGTTGTTCATTCAGGTCAACCTGCGCTTCCAGTACTTCATATTTTGCGCCGGTTCCAATTTCAAATCTCCGCTGTGCGAGATTATAACGATCAGTGTATAAACTGATTTGTTCCAGCGTCGCCTTTTTCTGTTCGTCTAATGTTACAATATTGTAGTAAGAGGTTATTACGTTAAAAACTGTTTCATTCAGATTTTTCCTGAAAGTATATTCGCCGGCTCTTTCTAATTCTTCTAATTTTTTCTTTGTTGCAAACATTTTAAAACCATCAAACACTGTCCAGTTCACCGCAATGCCGGCATTTAAATTCTGCGTGGTGTTTCCATTTTTTTTGGTGACGGTTCCATTGCTTAAATTTTGCTGCAGGTTATTTACGCCAACTGTTTTCGATGCTGTAGCACTTACCAGTGGTATTGCACCTGCATTTGCCCAGTTGTTATTTAAAGACCCGATTTCAATTTCATTCCTGCTGATGATAATTCCATAGTTATTTTCAATAGCAATTTTTACTGCATCCTGGGCAGTGAGTAAAGTATCCTGGGCGAAAAGAGCAGCATTAAAAAAGAATATCGAACAAAAAGAAAAAAAGAAAATTTTATAAAAGCGCTTCATTCATTGGTTGTTTTTTGCGTGAAAGAAAAGCATACATTGCCGGTACAACGTACAATGTAAGAATCAATGAAAATAATATCCCGCCTACGATTACAATTCCGAGCGGAACTCGGCTGGTAGAGGCGTCTCCGATTGAAAGCGCCAATGGCAAAGCACCAAGGGACATCGCGAGGCTCGTCATTAAAATAGGACGTAAACGAAGGTAAGCGGATTCCACGACGGCATCGATTTTCTTCATGCCGGCGTCCCTTTTTTGATTAGCAAACTCGACAATTAAAATTCCGTTTTTGGTAACCAGCCCGATCAGCATGATCATCCCTATCTGAGAAAAAATATTAAATGTTTGACCAAAAATCCAAAGAGAAAGCAGTGCACCCGCAAGCGCGAGGGGCACAGTGATCATAATTATAAACGGATCAATAAAGCTTTCGAACTGCGCAGCAAGTACGAGATAAATGAGTACGAGCGCTAGGACAAATGCAAACACGGTATTTCCTGAACTCTCCGAATAATCTCTGGAAGTACCGCTGAGCGCGGTTGTAAAGCTTGGGTCTAACAATTTTTTAGAAATCCTTTCCATTTCCTTAATCCCGTCTCCAACGGTATATCCCGGAGCAAGGCCGGCAGAAATAGTGGCGGATTTATAACGGTTGAAATGATAAATAGTCGGCGGCGCCGATGCTTCGGAACTGCTGACCAGATTGTCAAGTCCAATATTTTCTCCGCGGGTATTTTTTACCATTATTTTGCTCAGATCATTCGGGTCGTCCCGGTCGCTGCGATCCACCTGTCCAAGTACCTGGTATTGTTTCCCGGATTTCAAAAAATATCCCAATCTTCTGTCACTGTACGCAAGTTCCAAAGCCTGGTTGATATCATCAACACTTACACCTAATTCACTGGCACGCAGGCGGTCAATGTTTACCCGTAATTCAGGCTTATTAAATTTCAGATCAGCGTCAACGCCTTCTAAAATCGGGCTTTTTTTGGCTTCGTCTAAAAATTCGGGAAGCACTTTTCTTATCTTGTCAAAATCATTATTCTGGATCACAAACTGAACCGGTTGTCCACCACGCCGGCTTGTCGAGATGGTTTGCTCCTGGCTGGCAAAAGCTCTTCCCTGCGGATATTTTTTGAGATTCCTGTTTACCATATCAACAATTTGCTGTTGTGACCTGGTTCTGTCCTTTGGATCGGTGAGCATTACATTAAAAAAGCCGCTATTCACAGAACCTCCACCAAAACCCGGGGCGGTAAGGCTTATCAACATTGTTTTTTCAGGAATGGAATCGGTTAAAAAAGTGCTGAGCGTATCCATGTAAGAATCCATATAATCATAAGAAGTGCCTTCAGGGGCAGTCACACTCAAACGGAACTGGTTGCGATCTTCCAAAGGCGCTAATTCTGAAGGAAGACCTTTAAAAATAAAATAAATAAGTCCAAGACAAATGGCTACCAATGGAAAGGCAATCCATTTGAATTTCATAAATGCGGCAAGGCTCTTTTTATATCCATTTTCCATTGCGGTGAAAAATGGTTCCGTCTTTTTATAAAACCATGAATGGCCTATTTTTTTATGAGTAAGTTTTACATTTAATACAACTGTTAGCGTTAATGAAACAAACGCAGAAATAAGTACCGCGCCGGCAACTACAATACCGAATTCGCGGAATAATCTTCCTACAAATCCCTGCAGAAAAACGATCGGTAAAAATACGATTGCAAGAGTGATAGAAGTGGAAATAACTGCGAAATAGATTTCTTTTGAACCTTCCTTCGCTGCCTGGTATTTGTTCATACCGCTTTCTATTTTCTTGAAAATATTTTCCGTGACAACGATACCATCATCCACAACCAGCCCGGTGGCAAGCACGATTCCGAGAAGTGTAAGTACGTTGATAGTGAATCCAAAAATATACATGATGAAGAAGGCGCCGATCAACGAAACGGGAATATCAAACAATGGCCGAAGCGCTAAAATCCAATCACGGAAAAATAAATAAATGATCAGGATCACCAATACCAGGGCAATCAAAAGCGTTTCTTCTACTTCCGAAATGGATTTTTTAATGAATTTCGTCTGATCCATTCCAACATCCAGCTTAAGATCGGGCGGAACTTCTTTTTTTATATCTGCCAGCCTTTTATAAAACTCGTCGGAGATAGAAACATAATTTGATCCGGGCTGAGGAATAATTGCCAGCATGATCATCGGTACACCACTTTCTTTTAATCCGGATTCTTCATTTTCAGGGCCTAAAACCACATCGGCAACATCTTTCAGTTTTATATTTACACCATTTATATTTTTTATAATCAGATTATTAAACTCTTCTTCCGTATTCAATTGGCCAAAAGTGCGAACAGAAAGTTCCGTATAATTTCCTGATATTTTTCCGGCCGGAAGTTCAACGCTTTGAGTCAGCAAAGCATTTTGTACGTCATTTGTAGAAAGCCCGTAAGCCTGCAATTTATCGGGCTTAAACCAGATGCGCATGGCGTATCTTTTTTCACCCCAAACCGAGATGGAGCTCACGCCGGGAATCGTTTGCAAACGTTCTACAATATTATTTTCTGCGTATTCGGTTACTTCTAAAAGGTTTCGTGTATTACTTTGAACTGTTACGGCAATAATTGGTTGTGCGCTTGCATCTGCTTTTGATACAACCGGCGGTGCATCTATATCCTGCGGCAATTGCCTGGTAGCCTGTGAAACTTTATCTCTTACATCGTTGGCAGCGGTTTCAAGATCCACGCTCAATTCAAATTCCACGTTAATATTGCTGCTTCCCTGGTTGCTCGATGAACTGATATTTTTTACGCCGGGAATTCCGTTGATGGCTTTTTCAAGTGGCTCCGTTATCTGGGATTCAATAATATCAGAATTGGCGCCCGCATAAGAGGTACGAACAGAAATATTCGGAGGGTCGATCGCCGGATAATCTCTGACACCCAGAAATTTGAAACCGATAATACCGAACAAAACAATCACCAGGTTCAGCACAATGGCAAATACAGGACGCCGTAAGCTTATTTGAGAAATATTCACTTTTGTTCCTTACTTATTTAAAGATGAAAGATTGATTTTGCTGCCTGGCTTGATGGAAAGTAATCCTGTTGTAATTACAGTATCACCAATTGAAAGGCCACTGAGAATTTCAACTTTTGCCGAATCGCGTGTACCTGTGGTTACTACTTTAAAGTCAGCATTTCCTCCATTATACACAATTACTTGTTTATCTCTTGCCTGCGGAATAATCGCCTGCGTTGGAATCATTACGGCATCATTATTATCGCCCATATCGAAGGCGACTTTCGCAAAAGAACCGGCCGTAATATTTTTATCTGTATTTTCTACGACCGCATGCACTTTCAAGCTACGGTTTTCTTCTGTAATGCCAGATTCTGTGGCATATATCTTTGCCTGGTAATTCTTTTTCGTTGCTTCAGTAGTAAAATTGATCACGTTTCCCAGTTGTACTTTTGGAGTAAACCTTTCAGGAACACTAAATTCCAGTTTTAATTTTGTGTCCTGCCTGATAGTTGTGATCACCGTTGTTGGTGTGATAAAAGCGCCTATACTCACATTCTTAAAGCCAACCTTTCCGTTGAAAGGTGCTTTAATAATTGTTTTGTCGATCCCTGCCAGAAGAACCTGCATGTCTGCTTTGATACTGCTCACGTCCAGCACACTTAAATCATAATCCTGCTGGCTGATACCGCCGATTTTTAATAATTCCTGCTGCCGTTGCTCTGTTTTTTGTGCTACCTGCAACTGCACTTTTAATTTTTGTAGCTGAGCCTGCAGGTCCCCATCAAAAAGCCGGGCGAGCAAAGTACCTTTTTTTACATGTGATCCCTCTTTAATAGAAAGATAAGTTACTTTCCCGGACACTTCAGGATGAATATCCGTCTCCTCAAAAGGTAATAAAGTGCCTGCTACTTCGATACTGGAATGCAAAACGGAAGGATGAATGATATATCCCTCAACACTTAAAGCAGTCGATTCCTTTGATTTTGCGTTGTTTTTAGGCGGCGGGTCTGCCTTTTTACTTTTGCTGCCGCATGACGAAAAGATAAATAAAAAAATAATTCCCGTAAGTAGTGTGGCGTACTTAAATTTCATTATATAAGTGCTGATTTTTGTATGCTGAATACGTAAGACGGTAAAATTATAGAAAACCTTCGCAAAAGATTTTTAAGAAATTACTTTTAGTAATTGTTTCACTTTATTGGCCACATGAATCAACTCCTGTCTTTCGTTGCTGAGAACGGTTACGTGTCCCATCTTTCTGCCCGGCCGCGTTTCTTTTTTACCATAAATATGTACAAATACATTTTCAATCTTTAAGACATCTTCAAGGTTCAGATATTTTGCCTGGCCTTTATAATTTGGGTCTCCGATCAGGTTTACCATCGCTGAATTTATGATGGATTTTGTGTAGCCCAATGGGTAGCCAAGTATAATTCTCCAAAGCATATCAAACTGGGAAGAATATGCAGCCTCAATTGTGTGGTGGCCGCTGTTGTGCACCCTTGGCGCCGTTTCATTTACCAACACATTATCGTCAATGTCTAAAAATAATTCAACGGCAAAGATACCAGGGCTTTCCAGGTTTTTTACCACTGCTAATGCAATCGCTTCTGCCTTCCATAATATTTTTTCTGTAATTACAGCCGGGCTGATCTGGTATGCTAATAAATTCAAATCGTTATTAAATACCATTTCTACGGGAGGATAAATAGCACTTTTGCCATCTTCACCTACTGCAACAATGATGGAAATTTCTTTTTTTATGGTAATCAGTTTTTCCAGAACGGCATCTTCATCAAACCCTTTTTCTACGTCCTTTTCATTCTTGAGAATTTCAACGCCTTTTCCATCATAGCCACCCATCGCAAGTTTGTGTGCTGCAGGAAGAAAACCTGAATGGTTTCGTAATTCCTCTTTTCTTTCGGTAATGATAAATGGGGCAGTTGGAATATGGTTTTCTTTGTAAAAGTTTTTCTGGGTTATTTTATTTTTAATAATTTCCAAAGCCGCAGGTCGTGGATAAACTTTTACTCCTTCTGATTCTAATTTTTTTAATGCCTCAATATTTACTGATTCTATTTCAATCGTAATGGCATCCAGGTTTTTACCAAAATGATAAACGTCGTCAAAATTGGTAATGTCTCCTTTTGCAAAATGATCGCATAAGTGTGCTGCCGGGCAGTTTTCGTCATTTTCTAAAACATAAGTTTCGACAGGATAATTTGCAGCTGCCTGCAACAGCATTCTTCCCAATTGTCCTCCGCCTAGTATGCCGGTTTTTTTCATTAAAAAAATTTTTTGCAAGATAGACGTAAAGGAAGATTTTGCAACGAATTAAAATTCTAAAATTTGAAGAAAGCAATTCAGCAAACGAACATACAATCCTTTTTGATAATGATTTTTAGAAAAATCTGCAAATAGAAATGCTCATTATTTATTCGTTTGCTGTAAATCTTAGAAACAAATAGTTGAATCCCGAAAATTAAGAACCGGTTTCAACCAATTTTTTTATTTGAATTAGAATCGGTTCCCAGCCGTCTCCCTGCATCGTTTCACGAAATCTTTTTTCACCGTCAGCTACTGTTGAATAGTCTCCCTGTGTAACTGTTAACCTCGTTTTGTCACCTTCTTTCTGCAATTCATAAGTTACAGTAAGATAATTTTCTTCAACATCTGGAATGGCGGAATTCGGGTCGATGGTAGTATACGATAAAAGTTTTTCGGGTATTATTTCAATGATTTTTCCTTTTACAAATACCATATCTTTTCCTTCATAATTTCCCTGCCAAAGTAAATCGCTGCCTGGTTTCCATTTAGAAACGGTTTCGCAGCCAAACATGTATTTTTTCGTTTCGGATGGATTCACCAGCGCGTTCCAAACTTCTGATGCCAGGGCATTAATATCAATGGTATTCTTTACAAATAATTTTTTATCCATACTTTATTTTTTTGCAATTTACAAAGTTGAAAGAAAAACCGTCTTATCGTTTTTTAAGCTGCAAAATGCATGACTGCATAAAGCGCGACGACAGAAATAACAACCCATAAAGCAATTCCCTGGATCAAAGGTTTTATTCCAACAGCTTTTAAAACTGATTTTGATAATCCCGCCCCAATTAGAAATAATGTAACCGTTAACCCCGTTTTTGCCAAATCCACCAAACGCATTGATATTGGATGAATGATCGGAAAGTAAGTATTCAATATCATTGCGAGAATAAATAAACCGATAAACCACGGAATTTTTATTTTCTGTTTTCCTGTTTTAAAAAACACGGTGGTTAATAATGCCACAGGAATGATCCACAGCGCCCGTGCGAGTTTCACCGTCGTAGCTACCTGCAATGCTTCCGCGCCATATTTGTTTGCTGCGCCTACTACAGAGCTCGTATCATGAATAGCAATGGCGCTCCATAATCCGAATTGCATCTGTGATAAATGAAGCTGATGACCAATAAAAGGAAATAAAAATAAAGCGACCGAGTTTAAAATAAAAACGGTTCCGAGGGCGACAGATATTTGTTTTTCTTCTGCTTTTATCAAAGGGCTTATGGCTGCAATGGCGCTGCCTCCACAGATGGCAGTACCGCATGAAATCAGGTGCGATGTTTTCTTTTCTATTTTTAAAAAGTACCCGACTAATAACCCTAAAGCAAGTGTTCCTGTGATAGATGCAACCGTAAAAAGAATTCCTTCTTTTCCTGCCTCCGCTGCACTTTGGACATTCATTCCAAAACCAAGGCCCACCACAGAAACTTTTAATAAAAAAGAAGTGGCTTTATGATTCAAATGCAAAAAAGGATGGCCAATAAATTGGGCAATGGCAAAGCCAATCAATAAAGCAACCGGTGGTGATACAAAAGAAGTAAGACAAAAAATTAACACGATTACAAAAATGATTTCGCGTGTTGTAACATTTTTATTTAATAAATTTCTGAATCTTTCACGGAGTGGAACCATTACTTTCATTTCTGACTTAGCTTGCATGTCTCGTAGTTTTTTCTTTAACGCTTGAAAAAATTTCCTGTAGCGATGAATGCAAATGTCCTCCACAAATGATGGCAGAAGAAATGGTAATTAGTGATGTGCCATTACCTGAAGTTATAATGCCTGCAAAAATTAATGAACGCATCGGGAAGTGATTCTGATTCGCCGTGCAATTGAATAAAATAAAAATATCGCTCGATATCCAGTCCTTTAATATCTATGATGCGAAATTCATTTTGTTTCAGTTCATTCAATACAGAATGGATAGAAACAAAGGCCATGCAATCAGAATGCAGCAAATAAGATTTCATGCTTTCTGTGCTTGCAAGTTGCATTTCGATTTTCAGATCTCGTATTTTAATTCCAAAAGATTTCAACGAATGAGCAATTACTTCCAGCGTACCAGAGCCGGGCTCACGCAACAACAAAGGAATTGATTTCAAATCCTGCGGTTGGATAATTCCTTTTTTTTCCAAAGGATTTTTATTTGATGCAATCAAAACGATTTCGTCTTTGATAAATTCAGAATATTTTATGGAAGTATTCCTGGAACGACCTTCAATCACACCCAAATCAATTTCATTATTTTTTAATGCGCTTTCTATTTGCTCAGTATTGTTCGTTGTTAACGTGATTTGTACATCCGGAAATTTTTCATGAAATGCGGCAAGCGCTGGTGGTAATACATACTGAGCAACGGTTGTGCTCGCTCCCAGCCTCAATTTCCCTTTGTGTTTATGGGCAAAATTGCTCATCTCAAATTCAAGGCTGCGATAGACAGAAAAAATTTGTTCGGTATGATGAAGCAATATTTTTCCGGCGGGAGTTAATTTTATTTGTGAACCTTTTCTTTCAAAAAGCTTTGTTTTAAAATAATGTTCAAGCTCGTGAATGTGTTTGGTAACTGCGGGTTGCGTGATGTATAATTCTGCCGCTGCTTTGGTGAAGTTGAGCCTTTTGGCTACGGTTTGAAAAACCCTGAGACGAAAATCGAACATGATAATTGTGTATGGATAACAGATGAGAGAAAAGTAATTTAACGTTGTAAAATTAAATCACTATAAGAAACAGAGATATAATCAGAACTTTTTATTCCCAAAAGATCCGCGTATTTCATGCATTGTTTTTTCAGATCTTCAATCTTCATGTAGCCTGAGTCATCTATTGCTTCTACTTCAACAAAAGTTCCAAGATCTTCAACGGTATCAAAATGAAATTTTACATTTTTAATAAAGTATATTTTGCGTTTCTTCTTTACGATCACTTTTATCCCATGCACCTTTACCAATATTTCTTTTAACGGAGGCTGGGGTTGAAATTTGTAAAGCAAAATATCTGATTCTTTTGCTTGCGCTACATCCTCCCTTTCGTAATAGATCAGTGAATTCTCAATATTTCCTTCGCGTAGTTTTAATCTTCCTTTTGTTACGTTGAAATAGGTGTCCGTTTGGTTATCTTCTCCAATAAAAACCGGGTTAAGAGTAAGCAATTTTTTTTCAAATGCGCCCAGATCTCTTGCTACGGCTTTGAATTCAAAATTGGTGATATGCATTTTTTAATTTTTTTAAATATTTCTAATAAATAAAAAAACCTGCAATCCAACTGCAGGTTTTTCAAAATTAATTAATATCTGATTTCTTATTTTTCATAAGGAAAATTCCTCGCTACTTTTTTCATCATCCTCGTGATCAGTTCATCTGTAGAACTAAATACGTTATCATTCATCGCTTTATAAAAACGCCACAGTAAATTTCCGTCACCGCCGTTGTAAATCTGCATGGTCAGTGCCCCGCTTCCTGTTTTGCTGCCCATACTTCCCAATAGAACTGTCTTTACGATAGCGCCACTTTCTGAAGCGGTTTTTTCATAATCATAATTGCATTTGATAACAGCATCTACACCCAAAACTTTACAAATTGAATCCTGTGTTAAAAGATCCAATTGATTATAAAGTCCTTTGGATTTTAACAATGCATTCGTACGTGTCGGATCCTGAAAGGTTACTGAATATTTTTCACTTTTTCTAAGCAAATACGTGAACATAGATGACTGAAGATTGGTGATGAGGCTTTGTTCCTCATTTTTGTTTGCTGTAGAATCGTAATTTTTAGGAACTCTTTTATACACAATAGATACGCCAAAAGGAAGAATGGCAACAGTTTTTTGTTTTTGAATTTCAGTCTTTAGATTTGGGGCAGCGTATGTTTGTTTGGCTGCTTCAAATTGTGCAAAGCCCGAAAAGGTCAGAAGAAGTAAAAAAGATGCAAGAAAAATTTTGATTTTCATAAACTTTAGTTTGTTTTTGTGGTTTTTTAAAAATGGTGCAATATAAAGACAAAACTTTTTTGTTGCAAGAAAATTATTCTTGCTCCATAACCGCTTTTTTTATAGCCGTTATCATAGTATTTTTGGTAAATATTTTTTATCCCTGGCCTCATTAATTATTGAATCTTTTTATTTTTTTATCATGATTTCACACATTGTTGCGGCTTCTGAAAATAACATCATCGGGATAAAGAATGGCTTGCCCTGGAGACTTCCAAACGATTTTAAATATTTTAAAAACAAGACCTGGGGAATGCCGGTTATTATGGGTAGGAACACGTATGAATCACTTAAAAAAGATCTGCCCGGAAGAATCAATATTGTGCTTACTAACAGGAAGGACTGGAATCCAAAAAATGTTGTGGTAACCCATAATATTGATGAAGCGATTGAAAAAGCAGAGGAAAGCGGCGCCAGAGAAATCTTCGTAATTGGTGGCGGCGATGTTTTTAGACAAACAATGGGAAAAGTAAACAGGATCTATCTAACCCGCGTTCATACTAAAGTTACAGGCGATACTTCTTATCCTGAATTCGATACTTCAAAATGGAAACTCCTTACTGAACAGTCGTTTCCGGCTGATGAAAAAAATAATTATCCTTATACATTTGAGGTTTGGGAAAAAATTGATCAAGCCTAAATTTCAAGAATGTATTCCGCTTTTCACTTAGCAAAAAAATATTTTGGATATTTTATTACTGCACAAAATGGCAAAGGTCATGGTGTTCATTCCCCATTTGTTTTTGATTTTATTATTCATGTTTTGAATGATAAAAAACGATATGAATGTTATCCGGAAATAGAATCGCTGCGCAAAAAACTTCTTTCCGAAAAAGCGAAAATTGAGGTTGAAGATTTTGGCGCCGGATCGGCAGTAATTCCTTTTAAAAACAGAATTGTAAAAGATATTGCTGCATCTTCCTTAAAGAAAAAAAAATATGCTCAGCTGCTTTTCAGGATTGCAAAATATTACCAGGCAAAAACAATTGTCGAGTTAGGAACTTCTTTTGGAATTACGACGTGTTATCTTGCTTCTGCAAATCCTGCTTCAAAAGTATTAACCTTTGAGGGAGCAAAAAATATTGCAAAGATTGCATCAGATAATTTTAAAAAATGTGGTTTAAAAAACATTAAATTGATTGAAGGAGATTTTAATAAAACGCTTTCAACAAACGAACAATTAATCACAAATGTCGATTTGCTTTTTATAGATGGCAATCATCGCAAAGAAGCCACTTTACAATATTTTCATTTTTTTCTCAATAAATCAACAAATAATTCCATTTTCATTTTTGATGACATTCATTGGAGTGAAGAAATGGAAGAAGCCTGGAAGGCCATCCAGCAGCATGATTCCGTTACTTTAACCATTGATCTTTTTTTTATCGGGCTCGTATTTTTTAGTAAAGATTTTAAAGTAAAGCAACATTTTACAATTCGATTTTAAAGGTTAGAATGAAATTTTCAATACCTTAGAAGCCTATTTTCAACTTATGATTATTGGTGTTTTAAAAGAACCGTTGCCCGAAACAAGAGTTTCCATTTTACCAGAACATGTCGCTATTTTTAAAAAAATAAATGCAGATGTTTTAGTCGAGAATGACGCCGGTGAAAAAGCTTATGCTCCTGATGATAAATATATGGAAAGTGGCGCGCAAGTTGCCTCACGTGATGAAGTGTTGAAAAACTCTGATATTATTCTGTCCCTTCATCTTCCTTCAGAAACGGAAAGTTATTTGTTGCAATCAAAAATAATTCTCGGTTATTATCAGCCATTATATCATAAGGATGCTATTAAAAAGCTTCTTGAAAAGAATATCACCATTTTCAGCATTGATATGCTTCCGCGAACCACGCGTGCTCAAAGCATGGACGCTTTGAGCAGCCAGGCAAATATTGCCGGATACAAATCAGTATTACTTGCTGCCAATATTTTTCCACGATATTTTCCGATGTTTATGACTGCAGCCGGCAGTATTCGTCCTGCAAAAGTGTTGATCCTCGGGGCGGGCGTTGCAGGCTTGCAGGCTATAGCAACTGCCAGAAGACTGGGAGCTGTGGTTGAAGTTTTTGATACGCGCCCAGCAGTTAAAGAAGAAGTGATGAGCCTTGGTGCAAAATTTATTGAAGTGGAAGGCGCGGCTGATGCCAGCAAAGCCGGAGGCTATGCGGTAGAGCAATCCGAGGACTTTAAACAAAGACAAAAAGAAAAGATAGCAGCAACTGTTGCTAAATCAGATATAGTAATTACTACCGCACAGATATTTGGGAAAAAGGCGCCGGTTTTAATTACCAAAGAAATGATTGAAACGATGAAAAATGGTTCTGTGATTATTGATATTGCTGCCGCTACAGGAGGAAATACGGAACTGACAAAAAATGACGAAACCGTTATTTTTAAACGTGTTACCATAGTCGGAAATTCTAATCTTCCTGCGATGATGCCTTCTGATGCAAGTAAGCTTTATGGAAAAAACATTTGCAATTTTTTGGAATTAATTATCGATAAAGAGGGAAAGCTGAATTTGAATATGGATGATGAATTGGTAAAGGGATGTTTAATTAAAGGGAATGCGGAATTGTAACAAATCTTAGTCTAAGGAGATGAATAAATATTTTTTCGAATTCTGACTGTTAAACAAAATACTAACAAAACTATACGATATAAATCATGAAGCATATAACAGAAAATTTTTCACGATGCTGTTATCTTCTGAAAAAGAAATAAAAAGTTGATGGCGATAAACATTTTATGAGGGACTCGATTTTCGAGGCATTTTCATTTTCAGGAAAACATCAAACGAGTATCTTTACAAAACATGGATTGATGAAAAGAACTTTAAGTGTTTAAAACCTGGCGGACAGCAATTTTGAAAAGAAGATTTGTGATATTTATTTGTTTACTGTAAATGCACCGACCTTTAAAAATAACTTACATGGAAAACGTTTTTCACTTTCTCAGCCAAAACATAGACATGGTTTACATTGTCATTCTGATGATTTTTTTGGGAATAGAAATTATCGGCAGAGTGCCAAGTGTACTGCATACGCCTTTAATGAGTGGTGCTAACGCAATTCATGGTGTGGTTATCATCGGCGCCATCATCGTAATGGGAAAGGCGGAAAGCGGTAATTACCTGGCGCTTATTCTCGGATTTTTGGCAGTGGTGTTGGGGACATTGAATGTAGTTGGCGGTTTTGTAGTGACAGATCGGATGCTTGAAATGTTTAAGAAAAAAAAGAAATAGATTTAAGTAAAGGCATTTAGTTTTAAAAATAAGTAATGGACATAAGTAGTTTATCAGTTTGTTATTTGATCGCATCTGTAACATACATCGTTGGCCTGAAAATGTTATCAAAACCGTCCACTGCCCGCACAGGAAATTTGATTGCAGCAGGTGGAATGATCCTTGCCATTTTTGCAACCATTTTTTTATACAAATTCAACGGAAAAAGATTAGGAAATTACGAATGGATTTTTTCCGCAATGGTCATCGGATGTATTATTGGCTGGCTCGTGGCAAAGAAAGTGAAAATGACCGCTATGCCTGAACTGGTAAGCTTTTTCAATGGAATGGGTGGAGCGTGCGCCGCATTGATTTCTATCGTTGAATTTGATTATTTATACAGAGAGTACCGTACGGTTGGGTCATTGTTTTCTGACGTTGCTCCGCTCGGCCATTATCTTGCCATTATTGCCGGAACTATTATTGGCAGCATTTCCTTTATAGGAAGCATGATCGCCTGGGGAAAGCTGGCAGGAAAATTTAAAGATTATTCTTTCAAAGGACAGCATCTTTTCAATACCGTTATTTTGATCTTAGTGTTAGCTGCAGCTGTTTTAACTTATTTTTCGAAAACAGAAAATGCCAATATTTATTTCTTTGTTACGGTTGCATTGGCACTTTTATACGGAGTCTTTTTTGTGTTGCCAATTGGCGGAGCAGATATGCCGGTCGTCATTTCCTTGTTAAATTCTTTTACTGGTGTCGCTGCCGCCTGTGGCGGATTTTTATATGATAACAAAGCGATGCTGACCGGAGGAATTTTAGTGGGAGCTGCAGGAACGTTGCTCACGATTTTAATGTGCCGGGCAATGAACCGCAGTCTGATGAATGTACTTCTTGGTTCGTTTGGCGGAAATGCAAAAACAGCGTCGATAACAAAAGATGTGCATGGAAATATCAAAGAAATTTCGGTGAGTGATGCAGCTATGTTGATGGCTTATGCAAAAAAAGTAATGATTGTTCCGGGATATGGATTAGCCGTTGCCCAGGCTCAACATACCTGTCATGAATTGGAAAAAGCATTGGAAGAAAAAGGCGTTCAAGTAGAATACGCGATTCATCCTGTTGCCGGCAGAATGCCAGGTCATATGAATGTTTTGCTTGCAGAAGCGGATGTCAACTACGAAAAATTACTTGAGATGGGTGAAGCGAATGAAGAGATGAAATCAACTGATGTGGCTTTTATTTTAGGTGCCAATGATGTAGTAAATCCCGCCGCTAAAAACGACCCTTCTTCGCCCATTTACGGAATGCCAATCCTTGAAGTAGAACTTGCCAAACAAGTGATTGTAAATAAAAGAAGCATGAAACCAGGCTATGCAGGAATTGAGAATGAATTGTTTTATCAGCCAAAAACTTCCATGCTGTTTGGCGATGCAAAGAAAGTATTGCAGGAACTTCTGGCTGAACTGAAGAATATTTAGGATTGGTTTTGAATTGTACAAATGGCGCCGCTTGAATTATATTCTACCAAATAATTTTCATTCATTTCCTTTTTTAAGAATCAATCGAATTTTAAAATTTAAAATACCTGCGCATTTTCGCAGATATGAATATCGAAAACAACCGACTGAAATCCTATAAAAAAGGCTGAAAAAATTTTTTTCAGCCTTAAACCGGTTTTTCAAAAAGGAGTAAATATTTTGATAAAATCTTTTACCTTTTTGAGCGTGTATGAGTTGATAAATTAGACCTGAGGTACGCAGAAATGCTTGTGTAAAAGTAGCAATTAAAAAATTGGCGGAAGTAGCGCTTTTTTATCCGATTATGGTAAAATATTCACAAAAAAATTTAAAAAGGATAATCAATTCCAATAGTTGCATTAAAATTCTCATATCGCCACAAGCGATTCTCATACGCAGATCCAAACAGATTTTTTAAACTGACATCCGGAAATTGCCAGCCATCATTTTCCAAAATATCCGGCCTTTTAAATCTAAGCGCTACATCAAATCTTATCACAAAATAAGAAAAATCAAATCTGAAACCAACGCCTGAAGAGACTCCTAACTGTTTATACAAATTTTGAAATTTGAATTGCGTTGTGTCTTCTTTACCATCCGGACGCGTGTTTTTATAATTCCAAATATTGCCGATATCGGTAAAAACGGCCATTTTAAAAAGCACGGCATTTGAAAAAAGTGGCGCTACATTGAAGCGGTATTCTGCATTTCCTTCCAGTTGAATATCGCCGGTTCGGTCGTTAAAACGGATTCCTGTTGACTGATAAGGGGCGAGCGGCTGACCTCCAACGCCAATTCCACGAACCGGCCAGCCACGCATGCTGTTTGGGCCGCCACCGAAGTATTGTTTGAAAAACGGAAGCGTTGTATCACTGTTTGATAAAGGAATTCCAACACCAGCAAACGCCCGCAGCGCAATAGCAGACTTTGGATGATTAATGGTATAAACATATTCCACATCAGTTTTAATAAATTCCTTTAAATATTTATTGAAAAAATTTCCCGTCTGTGCGTTCTTGTTTTTTTCTTTGAGTAAATCCCAGGGCAATCCCGATTCTTCAAAGTTCACTTTCAGATTCGTAACAAGTTTTGGATTGCGCGGATTGGCTTTTGCCAGGTTGTAACTGATTGCAGAGCCCATTACCAGCGCAGTATTGAAGGAGTATTTTAGAAAAGGGTTTTCATTTAAGGTACTGTCAAAACTTGCTGAACGATTGTATAAACGCCGGTAATCGAAGTTAAAAAGTTTAAGGCTCCACAAGTGTTTTGCATTGTTTGTCCAGTTAAAACCGTATGCTGTATTAAATACCTGCTGATTAAAAAAATCGATCCTGTTTATAAGAGAAATGTTCGTATTGATAAATGACTGATTGGTAATTAAGTTTTTATTGTTGTAAATACCAAACGGAAAAATAAACTTTGGAAACAACAAGGTATTTGAATAACTGAGTTCGTTCGAATTGATAAAAGTACCACTGCTGTTTCTGTGCGAAGTATTAAATTCTACACCGGCTTTTATCCCATTGGTCATGCGTATTGCAGATTTTGCAAGGTTTCTGTCTGTTACAGATAAATTTAACGACAAGCCCAAAAGATTTCCTGATGCAGAAGTAGTAAGGCTGCTGGTAGCGTTATTTGCTGAATAACTCATTTCAATGTTTCCTTCGAAAGCATATTTTTTGAGAGGAATTAATTTGACAACCATGTTCAATAGATTCGTATCTTTTTGTTGAAGGATATCAATTGTCGGGCTCTCCCAAACTCCCAATTTATAAAGATCATTGATGGTTTTGAAATAATCATCCTGGCGAAATACGCTTCCTTTTTTTTATGGCGATATTTCTTCTCAGTAGTGAAAATTTAAAAAGCTTCCGATGATATTTAGCTGTGTAATTTTTAAACGTGCGAACCTGTAAATTACTGTCGGTATATTCTTCGCCGGGTACATAATCCGGCAATACATAAATATCATTGATATAATATTTCTGCAAATTACTGCTGTCTGGCAAATTATTTAATTGAAATCCGAGACGGATCTTTGGATTTTTGCGCTGCTCATTTGCTTCCGCCAGTAAACGTAATTGCTCAAACGGATCTTCTGAAACACTTGTCAATGCAGCTATCGTGGTATCACCCGTTACCCTTATTTCATCAGCAGTAAATTTGTAATAGCCGTTATTTTTATAAAGATTTACCAGCCGGTTTGTTTCCTGCAAAATGCCACTTTTAGTGATGGGTGTATTTGGTTGAAGCAGCGATTCTTTTTTTGTGGAAACTGCCAGTTCTTCTAACTGAGGTTTTGTAAAAAGATAAGCCAAAGTATCGATCATTGTGCGTTTTCCAGCATCGACGTTGTAGGTGACGGTTACCCTTTCCTGGTTTTTTTTCCTTGTCACCGTATCAAAAGAATAGGAAATATCGGGCCGGTAAAACCCAAGATTTTGCAAAGCCACAGTCATGTTCGCAGCAGATTGAGCGACGGCATTTGTATCAAAAACAGGCGGGTTAGGAAGGTAATGAAAAATAAAAAATTTATCTTTTACCATCACTTTCGCGCTGTCGTCTAATTGTGTGGCCAATTTTGATTTGATACTTGCTTTTTCGTCTTTACTTACATCATCTGCTTTTAGCTTAATATTATTTTTGAAAATGAAAGGAACATTTTTTTGATATTTTTGAACAATTGTACAACTCGAAAAAAAAATGGTTGCGAAAAAAAAATTTAGAAAAAATAAGATGGAAATTTTCACAGAGTTGTTCCCTTTCATAATAAAAAAGCCATGTTGAGCAAAAAGATTGTCAAATATATTCAAAGTTTGAGCCATAAAAAATTCCGGGATGAACAAGGAGTTTTTATTGCCGAAGGGCCAAAGGTTGTTTCAGAATTTTTGTCTACAGAAAGAATAAAATGCAATATAATTTGTGCAGAAAAAGAATGGCTTCTTGAATACAAGTTTTTATTAAAAAATATAAATCCTGCCAATATTTTTGAAACAGACGAACATTGGCTTAAAAGTATCTCGCTTTTAAAAACTCCTAATAAAGTAGTGGCAGTTTTTAACAAAATACCTGCAAATGAAAATCAACATCTGTCGGGAAAGATTTCTTTAATGCTTGATGATCTGCAGGATCCAGGGAATATGGGAACCATTATACGTATCGCTGATTGGTTTGCAATAGAACATATTATTTGTAGCAAACATAGTGTGGATTGCTACAATCCAAAAGTAGTACAATCCACTATGGGCAGCCTTTTGAGAGTGAATCTTATTTATACCGATTTAAAATTATTTATGAAAAAAAATAAGCAAATACCATTCTACGCTTCCTCTTTATCAGGTATTTCTGTTTTTAAATTGCCCAAAATAACGGAAGGGATTTTTTTAATCGGGAACGAGTCAAAAGGATTGAGCGAAGAAATTTTAAAATCAGCTTCGCAAACAATTACGATTCCTAAAGCCGGTCATGCGGAGTCATTGAATGCGGCAGTAGCAACCGGGATTATATTATCACAAGTGGTTTTTCATTCGTGATTTTTAAAAACAAAAAATCGGTTTAAAAGTTGGTTTGCCGGAGTAAAAAAGAAACATTGATCACTTACCTTTATCGCGATTAAATAAACACTATGCTAAAAGTTGGAGTTTTTGGAGTGGGTCACTTGGGAAAGTTTCATTTGAATAACTGGAAAGAAATAGAAGGTGTAACGTTAGTTGGATTTTATGATCCATATGATTTAAATGCTCAGGAAGTTAAAAAAGAATACGGGTTGAAAAGGTTCAAAAACGTGGATGATTTGATTGAAGCGTGTGATGCAATTGATATTGTTGCGCCAACAACAGAACATTTTGATTTGTGTAAAAAGGCGGTTTTAAAAAGTAAACATGTATTTGTTGAAAAGCCTTTGTGCAATACGATGGATGAAGCAAAGGAAATTGTAAAGCTGGCAAAAGAAGCAAATATTAAATTCCAGGTTGGGCATGTTGAACGATTCAATCCTGCGTTGCTGGCGGCGAAAGAACACGAACTTAATCCGATGTTTATTGAAGTGCACCGTCTTTCTCAATTCAATCCCCGCGGTACTGATGTAAGTGTCATTTTGGATTTAATGATTCATGACATTGATATTATTCTGTCGTTGGTAAAAAGTAATGTGAGAAATGTTTTTGCAAACGGAGTAAATGTTTTAAGCGATACTCCCGATATTGCCAACGTTAGAATGGAATTTGACAATGGTTGTGTAGCCAATCTTACGTCGTCGAGGATCAGTATGAAAAAGATGCGGAAGATGCGTTTGTTTCAAAAAGATTCTTACGTTGGAATAGATTTTTTAGAGAAAAAAACGGAGATCATTAAATATAAATCTCCGGAAGATAAAAATGTATTTACGTTTGATATTGATACAAATCATGGTAAAAAAACCATTGCGATTGCAGCGCCGGCGGTGAAAGAGAACAATGCGATAAAAATGGAATTACAAAGTTTTGTAAATGCAATTAATAATAACAAAACAACGGTCGTTACTGAGGTTGATGGCTTTCGTGCGATGGAGGTTGCGCATCTTATATTGGATAAGATCAACCGTAACCAGATCTTCTAATTTTAATAGTAGTTGAATTTGCAAAAGCGCTTACAAACCGGGGATTATGCATTAGGCGATTTGCTTTCATCTGTCATTGCGTGGATCCTTTTTTATTGGATTCACAGGCATCTTGGGGGAGAAAGTTTTACTTTTAGCAAAAAGTTTATTTTAGGAGTTATTTTTTATCCCATTGGTTATTTGCTTTTGTATCATCTTTGGGGGACGTATAAAAATGTTTACTACAAATCAAGATTGATTGAATTACTCTCTACTTTTTTAAGTACATTTCTTGGAAGTATTATCCTGTTTTTTATTTTTTTATTTTATAAAAAACATCAAAATCTAACCACTTTTTACACACAGTTTTTTATTCTGTTTGCCCTGCAGTTTTTTATCACTTATTTTATTCGCTATTTATTTTTAAGTCAAGCCCACAGACAACTACAGAGCGAAGAAGTATGGTTTAATACGCTGATTATTGGTAATGTGGAAAAAGCAAGAGAACTGTTTCAGTTGATTAAATCGAATAAGGAAAAAAGCGGCTACCGCATTTGCGGTTTTATTTCTTCACAAGAAAAAAATAAGCAGGATTGGACCGGAGAAATTTCTTTTTTTGGAAACTTAGATGCTGCTAAAAATGCAATAGATAAATACTCCATTAGTGAAGTGATCATTGCTCTGAATAAAGATGAGAGAGAAGAGCTCGAAAAGGTGTTGCAAATGCTTGCAGAAAAAGAAGTTAATGTAAAAATGATGCCGGATAGAATTGATATTCTGACCGGAAATGTAAGGACGACAGATATTATGGGAACGCCTTTAATAGAAATTCACACTGGTTTGATGAACGCGTGGCAGCAAAATGTGAAACAACTGGTTGATATTTTAATCTCTGCAACAGGGATTATTGTTCTTTCACCATTGATGCTATATGCAGCCATCCGCACAAAATTATCTTCAAGCGGAAGCGTCTTTTATTCGCAGGAGAGAATTGGCTATAAAGGCAAAAGGTTTTTCATTCATAAGTTTAGATCTATGAATATGGATGCCGAAAAAAATGGCCCGATGCTTAGCAGCGATCACGACGAACGAATCACGAAGTGGGGAAAGATCATGCGCCGGTGGAGATTGGATGAACTACCACAATTGTGGAACGTAATAAAAGGAGAGATGAGTTTGGTTGGCCCACGGCCCGAAAGAAAATTTTTTATTGATCAGATTACTGAAAATCATCCGGAATATAAACTCTTATTGAAAGTAAAACCGGGTATCACCAGCTGGGGGATGGTAAAATTTGGCTATGCCCAAAGTGTCGATGAAATCATCGAACGGATGAAATATGATATTATCTATATCGAAAACATTTCATTGGCGCTTGATTTTAAGATCATGATTCATACCATCAGGATTATCCTATTGGGGAAAGGTAAGTGAACAGCAGACGAAGAAAATGGTAATTGTTATTTTCTTAATTTCAACCTTTAGTATTATTTCCAGCAAATTAAGAAATAGTCGATCTTTTGATTTTATTTTCAGTGTCTGGAGTTTAAACGGGATTAGTTTTAATCCGCATTTTTTTCACCCTTTTTTCCCAATTTTACAATATCGCCAGATTTAAATAATATTGGCTCCAGTGTTTCTTTCCATTTGGGCAATTTACGAAGAAGGAATTCCAGGTCCATACCAAAATGTTTAAATTCTTCTCCTTGCGCATTTTCCATAATAGCTTTGGCATCACGGTCTTTTTCAACCGATATTCTTTGCTGATACCAATTAATGGCTTCTGTTTCTTCGGTTAATGAGGCGAAAATTCTGGCAAGTGTTCTTGTCTCTTCGTTGAGTTCTTCTGCGGGTTCGTGATATTGATTAAATCCCATGTGAATATAAATTTTAGAAAAATGAATTAAATTATTAGGTTCAATTCAACAATTATTCCAAAGTGGGTTATAATTTTTAGCCGAAAAATTCTCGCTTGAAAAAACCGAAGAAAGATTAAGGGAGATTATATATTAACACCGGTTATTAAAAAAAAATCCTGCAAAAAGCAGGATTTTATTATTATGTTTTTACAAAAACTATTCAGCTACTACTTCAAAATCAACTTCAGTTTCGTGTCCTTTACCAAAATCAATTTTGGCTTTGTAGTTTCCTAATTCTTTCACATCGTCGATAATGGTGATTCTGCGACGGTCTATTTCGTAACCTTTTTGTTCACGGATAGCTCTTGCGATCTGAACAGAAGTGACACTACCAAATATCTTTCCACTGGTACCGGTTTTAGCGCCGATTTTCAATGGAGATTCCTGCAACACGCTGATCACACTGTTGATCTCGGCCAAAAGTTTTTCTTCTTTTTTCGCGAGTTGTTTTTTCCGTTCTTCTAATTGTTTTAGGTTAGAAGGGTTTGCTTCAACAGCAAATTTGTGCGGAATAAGATAATTACGGCCATATCCGTCTTTTACGTTTACCAATTCATGAGCACCGCCGAGGTTATTTACATCCTGTATTAATATTACCTGCATTTTATTTTTGCATTTTTACCCAATCCTGTTTATTGACAGAACTTTCTCCGAAGGCGGATTAGGGTGGTGAAAAAAAATTATTTCATTAAGTCTGTTACGTAAGGAAGAATGGCCATTTGACGGGCTTTCTTGACTGCTTCGCTCACTTTACGCTGGTATTTCAAAGAATTACCTGTAATGCGACGGGGAAGCAATTTACCTTGTTCGTTCAGGAATTTTTTCAAAAAGTCAGCATCTTTATAATCAATGTATTTGATGCCTAATTTTTTGAAACGGCAATATTTCTTCGGCCGTTTTTCAGCTTTTATCGCTGTCAGGTATTTAATTTCGTTTGCTTTAGCCATTGTTTACCTCCGCTTTTTCAATTCCTGTTGGTACGCCTTTTCTTCTTTTGGCATTGTACTCGACGGCGTATTTGTCAAGTGCAGTGAACATGTGGCGAATGACTGATTCATCGCGCAAAAGCTGTGTTTTCAGCTTTTCATTGAAGTCGGTTGGCGCAGCATATTCCAGAACCCAGTATAAACCGGTTGTTTTTTTCTGGATTGGATACGCCAGTGATTTTAATCCCCAGGGATTTTCGCTTACAACCTCTCCGCCATTTTCAGTAACGAGCGAAGTGAACTTGTTCTGAGCGGCTTTGAAGTCCTCTTCAGAAAGTACAGGGGTAAAAATCACCATCAATTCGTAATTCTGCATTAATCGTGTTTTTTGGTGAATAAAATTTTTAATTTGGGCGGCAAAGGTAAGCTATTTAAGGTATTAAGGAAAAAAATGGATGTATAATTATTCAAAAATATCTTTAAAGTTATGCGAAACAAAAAAGAGTTGACAACATTTCATTAAGCTATCAACTCTTTTCAATCATTTATTCAAATTATTTACGGAAAAATTCCTAATTCGGCATAAGAAGTCGCTACTTTATTGATAGCGCAAACATACGCTGCAGTTCTCATATCCGGAATGGCCGGTGTTTTCTGCCAGATGTCAACAATCTCCCGTGTGGCAGTGATCATTGTTTCTTCCAGTCCGCTTCTTACCAGGTCCACTTCGTCAGCGCCATGTAGAATGAAATCTCTTTCAGAAACGCTCATCTTTTTACCAGTCAGTTCTTCTACCTGGTTTACGATATGATGATTCATATTTTCGCTGAATCTTTTTTCCAGACGCCCGTAACGAACATGGCTAAGGTTTTTCAGCCATTCAAAATAACTAACGGTAACGCCGCCTGCATTCAAATACATGTCCGGAACAATTAAAACACCTTTTGGATTTAAAATTTCATCAGCCTCCGGAGATAACGGTCCATTAGCAGCTTCACCAATTATTTTTGCCTTTACGCGATCTGCGTTTGCGCCATTTATTACATTTTCTAACGCCGCAGGAATCAGAATGTCGCATTCCATTTCGAGCGCATCAGCAGATTTTTCAAAGTTGTCAGCACCTGGAAAATCCAAAATAGAACCGGTTTTTTTGCGATGTAGCCAAACCTGTTCCACATCAAGACCTTTGTCACTGCGGATGGCTCCTTCATATTCGGCCAAACCAACGATTATCGCTCCCGCTTGTTGAAAGAATAAAGCCGAATGATAGCCCACATTTCCCAATCCCTGCACACAAACACGCTTTCCCTTTACACCGGTTGTCAAACCCAGTTTATCCATCAACGTTTTCATATTGCATACTTCTGTAAGGCCGTAAAACACACCTAAACCAGTTGCTTCTCTTCTTCCCCGGACTCCCCCTTGTGACACGGGTTTTCCGGTAACACACGCTGCCGCGTCAATTTCACCCGGATGCATTGCAGTATAGGTATCAAGTATCCACGCCATTTCTCTTTCACCTGTTCCATAATCCGGAGCTGGAACATCAGTTCCTGGTCCGATGAAATTTTTCTTAATTAATTCGGCAGTGTAGCGACGGGTGATTTTTTCCAGTTCGTACGGCGTATACTCTCTCGGGCTTATTTT
>JAICYZ010000264.1 GCA_025933935.1 Chitinophagaceae bacterium | reverse complement strand
ATCTTTCATATTTAATGAATCCACATCCTGGTTTCTAAAACCTACATCTGTAGAACTCAGGTAGCCATAGTATTTCAACATTCCTGTTGAAGAAGTTTTGATACGGTAATTTATATCTGCTTCATGAGTTTGAGGCACGCGGAAATAATCGAATCTTTGTTTGGTAATGGCAAAAGCCAATGCAAGATTTGCATAAGCATAAGTAATTCCCCACGATGATTTTTTGTTTTTAGAAAGTTTTTGAATTCCTGCATTTGCAGCGAGATATGAGATGCCAAAACTTGCAGATGTTTTTTCAGGAAGGTCTATTGATTCTAACAGCAAAACGGAAGAAAGCGCCTGGCCGTATAAAGCAGAATATCCGCCCGAACTGAAAATAGTTCCTTTGAATAGAAATGGATTGAACCTTCCGCGTGTGGCTTGTCCGGGTTCACTGCTGTAATAAAAATTATTTACCAATGTACCATCAATAAAATATTTTGTTTCATCGGCGGTTCCTCCTCTTACAAATAATCCTTCGCTCTCTCCAACTTGTTGTGTGCCCGGTAACGTTTTTATTGCTGAAGTAATATCACCGTTTGCGCTTGCAGTTGTTACGATGTCAATTGGGTTTAATGCCGTTGCTCTTTTTGCATCGCTTGCTTCGAAAGTGCCGGCGCTGATGACCACTGCTTTTAATTCTGTGATCGATTCTTTTAATTCTATGTTCACAATTATTGGTGTGGAACTGATGTTTATTTTTTGCTCAAAATCTTTATAACCTGATGCAGTTGCTTTTAAAATTTGTTCACCTTTTTCTGAAGTAGTAAAAGAAAAATTTCCTGCTGAATCTGTTGTGGCTCCATCATAAGAACCAACAATGCTGATGCTGATTCCTTCTAATGATTTTCTTTTTGCGTTGGTTACTTTACCGCTGATTTTTATTTGAGCAATTCCAGATACCGTTATTAAAAGTAAGGGGAGAAAAATTAGCTTATACATTTTATAAATTTAGCACAAACCTAAAGTTGTTTATAGTATAAACCAAATAATTGAAAATATTTTTTTTGAAAAAAGACAAAATCGGGCTTTTTTCTTCGTTTACTGACTGATTATCAACTATTAACAAATTTGAAGTTGAATTGACGACCATATGTGAAAGGATAGAAAATTTATTCACATCGGCGAAAATTAATTTGTTTATCTGTTTGCAATTTGTAATTTAGCAATAGAATTTAATGGGTTAGTAAGTACAAAGAGCTGGTAGAGATACTGGCTCTTTTACTTTTGGTGTTTTTACAACGGACTAAAATCCGTTGTTACAGAATGAATCGTTCCTACGAAACTAGGAGTGTTTTGAAAACGTCTTTCTCTGCAAAAGGATAAATATTGAAGATTCATATTATCACACATCAAGACATCAGCACATCAGCATATCACCACATTATCACATTAGCAACATAATTCCTACAACAGCAATTGTTACATTTGCACATTGGCAAGCCAGCATATTAGTACATTAATTAAATGAGTAAAACAAAGACTGCTTTTTTTTGCAACAATTGCGGACAGGAATCTGCCAAATGGGTGGGTAAATGTCCGTCGTGCAATGAATGGAATACGTTCGTAGAAGAAGTGATTGTAAGAGGAAATGAAAAACCGGAAAGCGAGTGGAAAGAATATTCCGGATTAAGCGGCGGATTAAAAACCATTTCATTACAGGATGTAACAAGCAGTGAAGAAAAAAGGATTGTAACTGAAGATGCAGAACTGAATCGTGTACTTGGCGGAGGAATTGTTTTAGGAAGTATTGTATTGATTGCAGGCGAACCAGGGATTGGTAAGTCAACGCTCTTTTTGCAGGCAACTTTGCAATTGAAAAATATTCGCACTTTATACATCAGTGGTGAGGAAAGTGAACAACAAATAAAAATGCGTGCCGACAGGTTGCAAATTCGGAATGATGATTTTTTTCTTTTGACGGAAACGAATACGCAAACGATTTTCAAAGAAATAAAAAAGGTAAAACCTCAATTGGTCATTGTTGATTCCATTCAAACCTTACAATCTCCATACATTGAATCCTCTCCGGGAAGCGTTTCTCAAATTAGAGAAAGCGCCGCAGAGCTTCAGCGGTTTGCCAAAGAAAGTAACACGCCTGTTTTTTTGATTGGCCACATCACCAAAGATGGAAATATCGCCGGCCCAAAGATTTTGGAACACATGGTAGATACGGTTTTGCAATTTGAAGGCGACCGCCATTATGCTTATCGCATTTTGCGGACATTAAAAAACCGTTTTGGCTCTACTTCTGAGTTGGGAATTTATGAAATGAGCAGTGAAGGAATGAAAGAAGTAAAAAATCCTTCAGAAATTTTAATAACACAAAAAGAAGAACAATTAAGTGGCGTTGCAATTGCAGCGACCATGGAAGGAATTCGTCCATTGCTGATAGAAGTGCAGGCATTGGTTACACAAAGCGTTTATGGAACGCCACAAAGAACGAATACCGGTTTTGATTTGAGGAGATTGCAATTGTTGCTGGCGGTTTTGGAAAAGCGCGGCGGTTTTCATTTTGGTGTAAAAGATGTTTTCATCAATATTGCCGGCGGATTAAAAGTAGAAGATCCTTCTATTGACCTTGCTGTCCTCAGCGCTTTACTTTCTTCTTACGAAGATACGCCGTTGCCGATGCAAATTTGTTTCTCCGGAGAAGTTGGATTAAGCGGAGAAATAAGAGCCGTAAACCGCATTGAACAAAGAATTGCCGAAGCGGAAAAATTAGGTTTCGAAAAAATAATTGTAAGTAAATACAATACAAAAGGATTGGGGAAAAATAAATTCAATATCGAAGTGGTTCCGTTAGGGAAAGTCGAAGAATTGTACAGGTATTTATTTTAAGCAGATCCGCTTTAATGCTCAACACTTACTTTTTTTATATCTCTCAATATGCAAGTTCAAGGACAAGATTCCCTTCCTGATAAAATCATTTTAGTGAGCAATTCAATTATAGAAATGCCGGAAGAAAAAGCCAGGGAAGAATTAATTTTTTTGATCAACGAATTAATCAATAAAGATTTTCATTCGCTGATACAATTACTTTACCGCATTGATGTAAACGAGAAAAAGATCCGCGTATATTTAGAAAAAAATTCCGACAAAGATGCTGCATCAGTTTTAGCAGATTTAATTATTGAAAGACAACTGCAGAAAATTGAAAGCAGGAAAAAATATACTTCTAAAAATAATGCTGATGAACATGATGAGAAATGGTAATCAGCTTTTTTCATACATCAGTTTTCTTACTTCTTCTTTATTTTCCTTTTCTTTTTTTAAATCAAATCCGGTCCCGAAAACCCGATCCCAGATATGTGTGCTTACGCCAAAGCCTTTGTCTTCACTTTTATAATGATGCAGATGATGATTGCGCCAGATAGGTTTCATCCATTTGAACGGCGGATTCCACGCGTGAATGGCATAATGCATGCTTCCATAAAGAAGATAACCTAAGAGAAAGCCGGGAAAGAAAGCAAAAGCATTTGTTCGCATGGCAGCATACATTAAAAGAAATACAATCGACGCAATAATAAGACTGGGAACGGGCGGCATAAACAAACGTTGTTTGTCTCTTGGAAATTCATGGTGGTTTCCATGCAAAACATAACTGATTCTTTGAATCCGCGGATTTTCGCTTGTCCAATGAAAAACAAAACGATGCATGATGTATTCAAAAAACGTCCAGAAAAAAATCCCTGTCAAAAAAACTGCAGTTATTGTTAAAGAAGAATAATCAAATTTTCGCGCGCTGTAAAAAGGTAAAAAAATAATTACCGGTAAATATAATCCCCAGATAACCAGCGGATGTGTTTTAGTAAAGTATTCTAAATATTGGCTTCTGAAGATTTGCGCCTGACCTTTATTATGGATTTTCTCAAATTTCATACGCTTACATTTCTGTTGCAAAAATAAGACGAAATATTGTTCCAACTTTCCCCATTCATCCATTCTAACTGTAAACAGTTAGGGTAAAAAGATTGCCAGATATCCTGCTGACATTTTATGATCTGCAAATAATTACCTTGCAAGCCAATTAAAAAATTATTGAATGAAATTAGTTTCTTATTTAAAAGAAGAACAGGAGCAATTGGCGCTTTTAGTAAATGGATTTTTGTTTGATACTGATAATTTAAATCCGAATTTACCGGTAACGATGACGATGTTTTTAAACTATTGGGACGATGCATTTCCGATTGCGCATTCTATTAACCGCCAGCTGGTAGAAGGTACCAGCCGCTATAGGGCAATACCCCTGCATGAAGTAGAATTAATGACGCCGGTTACCAGTCCTACCAGTTGCCGTGATGCCTACGCTTTTCGGCAGCATGTGGCTACGGCCCGCAGAAACAGAAATGCGCCAATGATCCCTGAATTTGACCAGTTTCCCGTTTTTTATTTTACGAATCACAACAGCATTACAGGGCCGGGAAAAATTATTTGTATGCCGGATCATTTTAATAAACTTGATTTTGAACTGGAAGTAGCCATTGTAATTTGCAAACCCGGAAAAAATATAAAGGCGTCGGACGCCGATGAATATATCGGCGGCTATATGATCATGAATGATTTCAGTGCGCGCACCTTGCAAATGGAAGAAATGAAATTAAATCTTGGCCCGGCAAAAGGAAAAGATTTCGCTACCGCGCTAGGCCCGTGGCTTGTTACTGCTGATGAATTGGAAGGATTTAAAATTGCGGCAAAAGAAAATCATACGGGAAATGGGTACAATTTAAAAATGAAATGCAGCGTGAATGGCGTGCAGGTAAGCGAAGGGAATTTCGCTGATATGGATTGGACTTTTGCGGAAATTATTGAGCGTTGCAGTTATGGTGTGCAATTATATCCCGGCGATATTATTGGCAGTGGAACCGTTGGCACAGGATGCTTCCTCGAATTGAACGGAACCGGAAAACTGAACAATCCACATTACCAGGAACAATGGTTGCAGCCAGGTGACGAGATCGAAATGGAAGTTGAAGGACTTGGAATATTAAAAAACACGATTGAGAAAGACGAAAGTGATTTTTCTATTTTGGATTTGAAGAAAAATGTTTCCTGACTTACCTGGTTGCAGTAAATCAAAAAATACACAGTTTTCTTATTTTGAGCAAATCTCAGGATAGGCTTTAAAAAATAACAAACTACCGGTGTTGCTCATAAAAATTTACCGGAACAGATTCTTTTAAAATTTTCATCT
>JAICYZ010000165.1 GCA_025933935.1 Chitinophagaceae bacterium | reverse complement strand
TGGCTTTGCTTCTGAAGGTCAGTTCTTTTTACTTCTTTCAAACTTGGACTCATGGTGGACGAATCTTTTACAAATTTTTGCAAAGACTCATTAAAAGCGGTTTGTTTGTCCTGTGCATTTTGATACAAAGATTGTTGATACTGATCAAGCTGTTGCTGAACAGTGGCGGCTTCAGGCATCAGCTGAATGATTTCGTCAGCGCTTATATAACCAATCTTTTGAGCGTTAGTGGTCGTTGAAAATCCAAATATTCCGGCAGAAATAAGAAGGATGGTAAGAAATTGTTTCATTTTTGTTTTAAGGTTTGTTTTTTATAAAGTGTTTAAAATTCTGATTTACGCTGCATGCGCTTTTTTGTTTGACAATTATTTAACACCCAATTCTTTCAGGACATCATCACTCTTGTCCAGTTTTGGGTCGGCAAATATAACGGTAATTCCTTCACTTTTATCCAAAATGAAATCATATAATTTTGCTACCGCCAATTTTTGTATTGCGTTATAAACCTTGTCCTGTATTGGTTTTATCAACTCTTCCCGCTTTTTGAAAAGGTCCCCCTGGTATCCAAACCGCTGGCGTTGCAAATCGCGCAATTCTTTTTCTTTATTATAAATTTCGTCTTCTCTTTTTTTCTTCAACTCATCGCTCAACATTACTTTTTCTGCATCATAATCTTTATACATCTTATCCAAATCAGCAGATTTCTGATCAATTTCCTGCTGCCACATTTTACTAAACTGATCCAATTTATCCTGGGCGTCTTTATATTCCGGCAGTTTGCTCAAAATATATTTTGAATCAATTACTGCATATCGTTGCGCATCGATATTTGTTGTAAAAACAAAGCAGATGCTAAAAATAAAAAGTAACTTTTTCATGCTGATGCTATTTTACTCCTTGTAAAACTATTCCTATCTTCTTTTAAACCGGTCAATCAACGAACAAATAATCAGGATTTCTATTCTTAATTCTCATATCGTTCAGGTCTCCAAAGACAAGTGTCCCGACCGTTTCAACTCAACCTTCAACATTGAACCTTCAACCTTCAACCTTTCACTACTCCGGTTCCTGGCCAAGCATAAAGGTAAATTTGCCCGCGCCTTTCAAACCGCCGCCAGGAGTAATTCTATCCAGGCCGATTCCGTAATCAAATCCAAGCAAGCCAAACATCGGCAGGAAGAAACGCATTCCAACTCCCACAGACCGGCGCAGTTTGAACGGATTATAATCTTTGAAACTATACCACCCGTTGGCAGCTTCAAAAAATCCAAGTCCATAAATCGTACTGCTGGCGCTGGTACTAAATGGATACCTCATTTCCAAAGTATATTTATTGAAGATAGTGAAAAATTGTGCTGCCTGGCTCAAATCAGGGTTAATTTTCGGATCAGAATTATCGTAAACCGGGTAACCTCTATGCGCAATAATATCATAACCGAGTAATCCATAGTTGTTACTCAACCCTGCATCGCCGAGCTGAAACCGTCCAAAAGGTGAGGTAGGCGCATGGGTGTCGTATCTACCAAGGAAACCATATTTGGCAGCGGCATATAAAATAAATTGTTTGTCTTTATTTTCTCCACGTCCTTGTCCGATCGGAACATACCATTGAGCCGTAAAACGTTCTTTGTGATATTCTACCCATTTATACTGATCCGCCGTGCTTAACGTTTGTCCATTTCTAAACAATGAATATGGCGGTGTTAATTCTGTACTTAAAATAAAGTTAGAACCACTTGTCGGGAATATCGGATTTGGACCTGCAGAACTTCTTGCAAGCGTGATCTTAAAGCTGATATTATTTGAAACACCATTTAATAATCCAGGGAAAATATTGTAATTCTTCAGTTTATAACGCTGGTAATTTAACTGATAAACCAGAGAAAAGAAGTCATCAGGCCATCTTAATTGTTTACCAAGTGAAACACTGATACCGGTGTTTTTAATGTAAGAAGAATCAGCATAACTGCCGTTATAATATCCGGTCAGCGGATCGTATGCGTTTGCATATTTGGTGTCATAATAACCAATGGTAAACGGATTTCTTTTCTTTCCACCCAGCCACGGTTCAGTGAAGGAGAAGTTATAAGAACGGAACTGTTTTCCATTGCTTTGAGCTCTCAGACTTAACTTTTGTCCATCGCCAACAGGCAAAGGATCCCACGCTTTTTTATTAAAAATATTATAGATCGAAAAGTTATTGAACGTGACACCAAGGGTTCCGGTAAGGCCAATTCCACCACCAAAACCGGCGGAAAGTTCCAGCTGATCGGATGATTTTTCAACCACGTTCCAGGTAATATCTACAGTTCCGTTTTCAGGATTAGGAACGATACCCGGAGAAATTTTTTCTGCATCAAAATACCCTAATTGAGAAAGTTCCCGCTGGGTACGGATGATGTCCTGGCGGCTGAATTTTTGTCCTGGAATGGTTCTCAGCTCACGCCTGATTACATACTCTTTTGTTTTGTCGTTTCCGGCAATGTCAACTTTACCGATTGTGGCCTGCGGCCCTTCCTGAATGCGGATTTCGTGATCAATTGTATCATTATAAACAGCGGTTTCTACAGGTGTTACATGAAAAAATAAATAACCGTCGTCCATGTATAAGCTACTGATATCTCCTCCTTCCTGCGAAGGTATCACTCCGAGCTTTTTATTCAGAACGCTGGCATTATAAATATCGCCTTTTTTGATACCCAATAAGGCCGTTAATAGTGAATCAGAATATTTGGTATTTCCTTTCCAGGTAATATTGCCAAAATAATAACGGTGGCCTTCAGTGAGTTTAATGGCTACATCCAGATCGCCGTGATCATCATAAGTTGTATCCGCGACGATAGTGGCATCACGAAAACCCAGAGAGTTGTAATAATCGAGGATTTTATTTTTATCTTCCAGATATTTTTTCTCATTGAATTTTGAAGAAGTAAGAAATTTAATCCGAACATAAGGGTCTAAAACTTCTTTGGTTTTTAAAGGAAGTAAAAACCCATTTTCGTGCATGTATTCATCAAATGTGAGGCGGTTATTTTTTGTGGAGTCGTAAACGTTGTAATCTTTATACGGAAATAAAGTAAGGCGGCTTTTCTCTTTGGTGCCCTTCATCTGCTTCTTTAATTTCAGATCGGATACCTTATGATTTCCGGCAAAATAAATGTTATTGATCCTTACTTTTCCATTCTTGTTTATGATAAAAAGAACATTAACCGCATTGGAAGCTTTCAGATCTTTTGACTGCGTCATTACCACATCTACATTTATGTATCCTTTATCAACAAAGTATTTCTTAATAATAGAAATTGACGTCATTCTAAATCCTTCTGTAACCCGGGTTACTTTCCCCTTTTGAAGATCCAGTTTTTTGGTAATGTCGTCAGCCTGCGTTTTGGAAATTCCCTTAAATTTAAAGTTCGATAAAATCGGCCGGTCGGTAACATGAATTTCAATTGACACACTATCATCTACAAGGTTAGTGAGATAAATTTCAACATCAGACACCAGGTTCTGTTTCCACAAATTCGTAATTGCATTTGCAAATTCATCGCCTCCGGGAATGGTTATTTTATCACCAATAGAAAGGCCTGAAATGGAAATAATCAGGTTTGGATCAAAAGTGGTTCCTGTAACGGTAATGTGAGATAAAGTATATTTTTTGGGTGTTTTTGCATTGAAAATATTTTCCAGTTCTACATTTACTGAACTTGGAATTGTATCTGTTTTCGGGGAAACGTGAGCAACTGTATCTGTTATTGAACTAACCGGAGGTACAGAATCCTTCACAACCTGGGCTGAAACAATAGTTCTGGCAGTAAAAGAGGTTACTATCAAGAGAAGGATCTTGTAGATCTTAGGCATTAAATAAAATTTATTAGGGCGGCAAGTTAATTTCAATTATTAAAAGTTTTTGTTAAATCAGTAGGGGTAAGGTTTAGCATTCAATCAGTAAGAAAATTGAGGATAATAAAGAGAAATTCTGCGGCAATTTTGTAAAGGCGATGATGGATGCCGGCATTACAACTGCTCACTTGTTTTTCCAAATCTTCTTTCGCGCGTTTGATAATCGAGAAGCGCTTTATACAGATTTTCTTTTCTGAAGTCGGGCCAAAGTGTTTCTGTAAAATATAACTCAGAATAAGCAAGTTGGTATAATAAGAAATTGCTGATGCGATATTCGCCGCTTGTTCTGATCATTAGCTCCGGATCAGGAAAGCCTGCGGTGCACAGATGTTGTTTAAAAACTTCATCTGTTATTTCATTTGGTTCTATTTTTCCGTTTTTAATTTCTTTTCCAATATTTTTTACAGCATTTACGATTTCCCAGCGGCTGCTGTAGCTAAGGGCCATAATAAGATTGAGGCCGGTATTGCTTTTTGTTTCTTCACACGCTTCGTTTAATTCTTTTTGGGCATTTTCCGGAAGCAGGTCAATATTGCCAATAACATGTAAACGTATATTGTTTTTATTAAGCGTCGAAACTTCTGTGCGAATTGTTTTTACCAATAATTCCATAAGGCCTGTTACTTCATCTTTTGGACGATCCCAGTTTTCTGTACTGAAAGCATAAAGGGTAAGATATTCTATTTGAAGTTCTGCACACCCTTCTACTATGTTTCTCACGCTTTCCACGCCATTGTAGTGTCCGAACAGCCGGTCTTTGCCTTTCTCTTTTGCCCAGCGGCCATTGCCATCCATAATAATTGCGATGTGCCGCGGTAGTTTTTCGGCGTTCAATTTTTCTTTTAAACTCATGTGATTTATAAAAAGGAGATAAGGCGTTCAACAGCCCGACAGGAAACAAAAGTAAGAAATACTTTAATTAAAGACGAAAGATTAAAGACTGAAGTCCAAAAGCCGGATTATTTTCTATTCCCATTCCGGTTTCAGGGTTTCGCCGTGGGACAATGGTAAGAAGTAATATTAAAAGATATTCCCAATTCTGCAATCGCGTATTGATCTTTTTGCTTACTGAAGCCGCGCTGGCGGCCTTCAATCCCAATTGGAGCTCCTACTTCAAAAGAACGGTCCTGCATGATAGCGGCGAGAGATTTGCCGCCGGCAGAGGAAGGGAATTTATCAATTCCTATATAAGTTTTACTCACATCATCAATATAATCGGTGGTGGTAAAACGATAGCCTACTTCAAAGGAAAGATTCACTTTGTCGGTAATCGCATACTTTACGCCCATTCCGATTGGGAAACAAACCGCCATACTTCCATAAGCCTTGCGACCTTTGTAAAAACCTTCCCCTTCGGTATTTAAAGGACGCAGATATACCTTTTGATTTTTATAATAAGCGTAAGGATTGTAATTAAAAACACCAATGCCCAGTGATGCGTAAGGAGTAAACGCATGAGCAGGATCTGTAGGAATAAATTTAAAAAAATTAAAATCACCCTGGAGAGCAATTTCAAAAATATTTGTATTAAAACTTAAATTTCGCCTGCGCTGGAATTCGTTATCACTATAAATATCACTGTAACCCAATTTAGCGAAATGGCCTGAAAGCCTGACCGATGTATAATTTCCAAATTGTTTTCTCACAAAAGCGCCCAAATCCATTTTTGGACGGTTAATCCTGCCGCGGTTATTCAAATCTCCAAAATAATGTGCTAATCCGGCAGTTATTCCAAACTCGCCATCCTGTACATATTCATTCATTTGTGCATGGCCAATCGAGGCAAAAGCAAGCATCAACCCGATAAAAATCAATTTTTTCATAACTCCGGATAAGATAACGAATGATAAAAGTACGAATAACGGATAATTAAATTAGTAAGAAAGGTTAAAAAAAACTCAATTCCTTTTATCAAGCCCCCAGGAAAGCTTATTGCGCAGCGTTTGAAGAAAATTCTTTTCATTTAGCCTTACGAGGTTAATATTAAAAACTTCTTTGCGAATGGCGAGTAATACTTCTTTCGATGCGATCTCTCTGCGGCTGTCAAGCGTGCATAAAAAACCGTCGGTACGCCCTTCGATCTCAAATGAAATAATAGAATCATCAGGGATTACCAAAGGCCGGATATTTAAATTGTGTGGCGAAACAGGCGTTATCACAAAACTGGCAGAATCCGGAAAAACGACGGGACCATTGCAACTTAGTGAATATCCTGTAGAACCGGTAGGAGTAGCAACTATCAATCCATCGGCCCAATAAGTGTTTAAAAATTCACCATTCAGGTACGTATGGATTTTTATCATCGGCGAAGTGTCTTTCTTGTGAATCGTAAATTCGTTCAACCCAAAATTCAAGCCTTTAAACAAAGGCATATTTGCATCAAGATGTACCAGGGACCTTTTATCGATCATAAAGGTTCGTTTCACCAATGCTTCCAGCGCAGAATGAATTTCGTCCCTGCCGATACTTGCCAGGAAACCGAGACGACCATAGTTGATGCCGAGAATAGGGATTCCTCTATTGCCAACGAAAGTAACAGCATCGAGCAATGTGCCATCGCCACCGAGGCTGATGATAAAATCTATTTCATCCAGATCAGTGGAGCAGTTGAAGGTCGAATATTTATGGTTAATCTTAATGGAAGAATAAAAAAGGTTAAAAAAATCCTGGTAAATAACCGGCTCAATATTATACTGGGAAAATTCACTTAGCAACACTTTCAACCCTTCTAATTGCTCCGATTCCAATCCACGGCTATAGATTGCTATGCGCATAATTCTTTGGTTGAATTTTTATTGATCTCTATGAAAATCATACTCGTGTAAAAATAAATCCTTTTGGATAAAACGGCAGCTATAATTTATAAGGTTGAGATAGGAACTGTCAAAAATAAAAATCCGGTTATTTATTGATTTACTGAAAATAAGAGCTGAAAACTGATTGCTAAACCGCTAAATAATTCATTAAATTATGATAATTGGTACTGATTTCATTTTCAAATAACTCTTCACCGGAATAATAAGAAACGGAGTATTCATATCTCTCAAAAGTAGCGATAATGGTAGCAATTTCTTTCTTATTTATTTGCAGGGTTACTTCCAATAAATCGGAAACCGGAAGCGGGGATACATTCAGATGAACGATAACTGCTCCGTCGCTTTCTACGATGCTGTTGATCTCGGAGATGGCAAAGCGGGTACGTTCTATTTGCAACACAACCAACGCTCCAAATTCTGAAGAGCCACATAAATTGCCGAGGGCCGTAACCAAAGCTCCTGATGAAATCGTACCCATTAATTCATTAGTATCGCTAATAACCGGAACCAGGTTGGTTTGGTATAAATTATAAATTGTGGAAGCTTTTAAAAAATGAAATCCGGCATTTACAGCTGCCGGAATCAAATTTGTCTGGAAAACCTCGAGTGTGGTATTTGGGTTTCCTTCCTCAAACAAATCTTCGTCCGCAATAAGCCCCAAAAACTTTTCATCTGAAACAACAGGGAGATGGCTTGTTTTGAAATCACTCATTAACCGCAAAGCGGTGGCCACTGTATCCTGCAGATGCAGGGACGGAAATATATTATCAGCAAGCTGTAACGTTGTCATGATATTTAACTATTTATTTTACTGCAAAAAATTATTCAATAGAATAGACAATTAAAATTAAATAATCGTTGCAGCAGGTATTTTTAATTTTGATAAAAATGCAGCGAGAATGTGATTAAATTCATCAGGAACTTCCATCATGGGTGCATGACCACATTTGTCGATAAAATGCAGTTCGCTGTTTGGAATCAGTTTATTGAATTCCTTTGCTACAAAAGGCGGAGTGATTGTATCATTATTGCCCCAGATCAGGCATGTTGGTTGTTTTATCTGGTTTAGTTCATCGCCCAGGTTATTTCTTATGGCAGATTTGGCAAGTGAAATAATTTTGATCACCTTCAACCGGTTGTTGGTAATTTCAAAACATTCATCTACCAGTTCATCGGATGCCATTGCCGGATCATAAAAAGTAAGCTGTGTTTTTTTGCGGATGTATTCTTTATCGCCGCGTTTCGGATAACTGTCACCCATCCCGTTTTCAAATAAACCTGAACTTCCGGTAAGTATCAACGATTTCACTCTTTCCGGGTTTTTTAAAACATAAACCAAGGCTACATGTCCGCCCAGCGAATTGCCAAGCAAATGGATTTGATCATAGCCACGCACCTCGATAAACCTTTTGACGAATTTCTGCAATCCACCAACCGTCGTGTGCAAAAGATCCAGGTCAAAAAGCGGCAGTACCGGAACAATTACTTTATTTGTTTTCCTGAAATATTCCACCAGGTGGGAAAAATTACTCAGCGCTCCAAACAGCCCGTGAAGCAACAGCAGCGGTTCTCCTTCCCCTTCTTCTATAAACTTGAATTTCCCTTCTTGTCTTAATTGATATTCCATGATGCACGTAACTTCAGCAATTTTTTATGCCGTTAATTATTGCTAAAATAAATGTTTCTAATGAAAAAATCTTCTAAATAAAATTTAGTGAAAAATTTCAGGCATTGATTGTATGTCCCAAAGTTTCAAAAAAAGATTCAAGCTGGGAAAATAAATCTTTAAAAACAGGAATAATTTTGCCAACATTATCAATGACTTTCGGTCCCCAGGGAGCTACGTAATCATGCACAGAAGATGCGGTGACGGTTTCCGCTTTTATCAGAGATGTTTTTTCTGCAAAGAATAAAATAATACTAAAAATAATGGTGTAAATACAAACATAAAGCAAAATGCCGCCCAGCCTGTCTATCCATCCGAGCATTACGAGGCTAACGGTCTTTTTCAAAACCCGTGCACCGATGTTTACCAATAAAACAACAACGATAAACACCAAAGCAAATGAAATTACCGGCAGCCATTTTCCGGTAATTGCTGAT
>JAICYZ010000037.1 GCA_025933935.1 Chitinophagaceae bacterium | reverse complement strand
GTTTTCCATAACTTACATTAAATGGGCTTCTTCCGCCTGCCCACATTTTAGTTTTTGTTTTTGCTATCGCCGTTTGCATTTATTGTCAGGTTAAAAGGTTAATCAAAAATAAAATTACTTGTTTTTGTTTGTTTACTGTCACTAATTAATTTTCACGTTGCATTTCCCGGCTTTCATAAATCCGTTTTACTGGTGTCATTTCAGCTTATCTGATCAGCAGCAAAAAAAATAATAAATATATCCATAACAGATCCACAAAATGCCAGTAAGTATTCATCAGATCGATGTAAATCTGGTTGTAATTTTTACGCCTTCTGCTAAAAGATTTTAAATACATAATCACCAGGGCCACTACGCCTCCCATGACATGAACGGCATGCAAACCGACGATAATGTATAAAAAAGAAAATGAAACATTGCGGGTGAGTGTAATGCCACTTGCCCAAAGTTGTTTAAACCCAAGATATTGCAGTAAAACAAAAGTAATTCCAAGAATAGTCGTCAGAAAAAGCCACCTTTTGTAATGCTTCATCTCACGGTTTATGAACGCTTTGCGACTGAGCATAATGGTGACGCTGCTTAAAATAATTACCGCTGTTGAGTAATAAAAAATTACCGGAATATCAAAGCTGAGCCAGTTTGCCTGGTTACGTTTTACGATATAAGCGCTGCTTAGTCCGGCAAACATCATTACGATGCTTGCACATCCGGCCCACATAATAAATTTAAGCGGGTGTATTGTCTTTTTTTCCTGCTTCATCACTGCAATCATAATACGAACGTTATTTTCAAAATCATTTAAATATTCACAATAGTTATTATCTACACTTTATCCAATAATAAAGCAAGAAAAACGATCATCAGGTAAAAATAGGAACTGAACATCACCTTACGTGCTGCAGCTACGTTCATTTTTATTACCAGGTTTATACTTACATATACCATCCAAAAATTGCACAAAAGCAAGATCCAGAATGCGAGAATGCCACTGATATCAAAATAGTAAGGCAACATGCCAACGGGAACCATGAGCATGGAGTAAATCACCGTCTGCATGGCTGTAAACTTCGTAGGCCCTTCTTCACTCGGTAATAATTTGAATCCGGCTTTTTGATAATCCTTATGCGCTACCCAGGCTATTGCCCAAAAATGCGGGAACTGCCACAGGAACTGGATAGCGAATAAAATATAACCGCCGTAATTAAAAAATGTATGCGTCTCACCGGTTGCCAGCGTACCCTGGAATGTGGCAAAAGGACTGATCAAACCCGTACCTGCTACCCAACCAATCAAACACGGCAATGCACCAGGGAAAGCTCCTACCAACACGGAAATAGAGTTTACTCTTTTTAAAGGAGTATAAATAAATGCATACAAAAACAAACTGAACAGCGAAATAATGGCGCTCGCAAAATTGAACCAATACCACATAACAGCGATTCCAACAGCTCCGATTATTATTGCAAATGTCCACGCTTCATTTACGGTCATTCTTCCGGCAGCCACCGGCCTGTCGGCAGTTCTTTTCATTAGTGCATCAGTCTTTCTCTCCACAGTTTGATTAATTGCATTCGCAGATCCGGTAACACACATTCCTGCAAAAAACAATAAGATAACTGATGCAAGGTTGAATTGAATATTCGGTGCGAGCAAATAACAAACCACGCAGCTAAACACCACCATAAAACTCAAAGTGAACTTGATTAAAATAAAATAATCTTTCACTTTGCTTGCCAGTGTATATGAAACTGAGTGAGGCATTATCGTTGCCGTTTTATCCATCAAAAAAATTCTTTTTAAAAAAAGCCCTGAATTAACAGGGCTATTGATTCAGAAAAATATTATCCTTAAATAATTTGTCTTTTTACCCTTAATGCTTGCTTTCGTCTGCACCAACCGGTTCAGTCTGAGCAATAAAATCTCTTCCATCTTTACCATAATCATAAGGCCAGCGATGTACTTCCGGAATTTCGCTTACCCAGTTGCCATGTGGCGGATGGATAGGTGTTGTCCATTCCATTGTGGTTGAATGCCATGGATTTTTATTGCGCTCTGTAACTTTTCTTCCTTTATACATGGAATAGAAAAAGTTGAAAATGAATAAGAACTGAGCCGCGAAAACGATGATTGCTGTAATACTGATGAACTCATTGAGGCCGCCAAACATTTTAAAAGATTCCCAATTGCTGAAATCATAGTAACGGCGCGGCATGCCTGCCAGACCTTCATAGTGCATCGGCCAGAAAATAAAATAAGCGCCGATAAAGGAGATCCAGAAATGCAGATAAGATAGCGTATGATTCATGAATCTGCCAAACATTTTAGGGTACCAGTGATACACTCCCGCAAACATTCCAAACATGGAGGCCACACCCATTACCAGGTGGAAATGCGCAATTACAAAATAGGTATCGTGCAAGTGCAGATCCAGCGCTGAATTACCAAGCCAGATTCCCGTCAAACCTCCGGAAATAAACAAACTTACGAATCCGATGGCAAACAGCATTCCCGGGGTAAAATGTATATTTCCCTTCCACAACGTAGTAAGCCAGTTGAATACTTTAATGGCAGATGGAACTGCAATTAATAGAGTAAACAATACAAAGAAAGAACCAAGGAATGGATTCATTCCGGAAACGAACATATGGTGAGCCCAAACAAGAAATGACAAAGAAGCAATCGCAAAGAAAGAACCAACCATTGCCATATAACCAAAAATGGGTTTTCTTGAATTTGTAGAAATCACTTCCGACGTAATACCCATTGCCGGAAGTGCAATAATATAAACTTCAGGATGTCCTAAGAACCAGAACAGATGCTGGAACAAAATAGGGCTACCTCCTTCATTCGGTAATATTTTGCCACCAATTACTATATCACTTAAATAGAAGCTTGTTCCGAGATGACGATCAAATAACAATAACACTACTGCAGATAACAATACGGGGAATGTGAGTACACCAAGAATAGCAGTAAAGAGAAATGACCAAACGGTAAGGGGCAGTCTTGTCATATACATTCCTTTTGTACGCATGTTTAAAACCGTCGTTATATAATTTAAGCCTCCAAGCAGTACGGAAATAATAAATAAAGCAATACTTGTAAGCCAAAAGTCCATTCCTCCTTTCGAGCCGTCCATCGCGTCTCCTAATGCGCTTAACGGGGGATAAATTGTCCATCCGCCGCTCGCAGGGCCGGTTTGCAAAAACAATGAGGAGAACATAACAATAGAAGCCAAAAAGAAAAACCAGTAGGAAAGCATGTTCAGAAAAGGAGAAGCCATATCTCTTGCACCAACCTGCAACGGTATCAGGAAATTGGAGAATGTGCCGCTCAAACCGGCAGTAAGTACAAAGAACACGAGGATGGTTCCGTGCATGGTTACGAGGGCATAATAAAATTCTGTATCCAGTCTTCCTCCTTTTGCCCAATGCCCGAAAATATCTTCCAGGAAAGGAAAGGTTTGATCAGGAAAGCCCAATTGTAAACGGAAAATAACCGAAAAGAATCCACCAATCACTGCCCAGATAATTCCGGTTAGCAGGTATTGTTTGGAAATCATTTTATGATCCTGGCTAAAAATATATTTGGTAATAAAACTTTGATGATGATGTTCATGGATGGCATGCCCGGCGTCGTGCACAACCAGTGGTTTTTCATGCAAAACTTCTTCGTTATTCATATTGATATTTTTTTAAAAACCTCTCGGCAACTGTTATTTTATTATTGACCCCTGGTGATTTTCCAGGGCTACTGTTTTCGTTGAATCTGCTGTGGTAGTAAGAAACTGTTTGGCTTTTAAGTATTCGGGCCTTTGTTTGATCCACCATTCATTAAACTCTTTTTGTGTTTCCACAACGATCACACCGCGCATGGTGAAATGGCTTCTTCCACACATCTGATCACAACTTATTTCATAAACAAAGTCAGGATTTCCTGTTTTCTTTGCCATCTCTTTGGTGGTCAAAATGGGTGTAAACCATAGTGTGGTAGGCGTGCCCGGAACCGCATCCATTTTCAACCGGAACTGAGGCAAACCAACGTCATGAATTACATCCTGTGAATTTATCACCAGCTTCACCGGCCGGTTTACAACTACGTGCATGGTAGTTGGTACGTGCACATCGTCATGGCTGGCCGCATCTGACCAATCTACACCAAGCGGATTACCTTTAGCAGGATCAGTCAGCTTGTAATTTTTTCTTCCAAGTATTCCATCTCTTCCCGGATACCTGATTTCCCAGCCAAACTGATGGCCGGTAATTTCAATTACCTGTGAATTTTTTGGCGCGTCAGCGGTAAATTTAAACCAGTATTTTAAGCCAAAGACTACCAGAATTGTAAGTGTGATGGCGGGTACCCCGGTCCAGATTATTTCTAATTTATTATTATGCGTAAAGTAATATGCTTTCCTTTTATCGCTCTCCTGGTATCTGAAAGAAAACCAAAACAACAATATTTGGGTAATAAAAAATACGATGCCTGTAATTACGATTGTGATCCACATCATCGTATCAATACTATTTCCTTCTGATGAGCCAGCTCCATGGGGCAGCAATGTTTTAGGATATAACAAATCATTGCACCACCACACTCCTATCAATCCCAAAATCAGGAACGCAATCATTAAAAATCCGTTGATCTTATTATTCTGCTTACGCGCTTTTTCTTCTCCTTTCAGAATGCTTACATATTCACTTGCCTTTGAAATCTGGAATATCACCAGAAAAATAAGGACTACTATCGCTATCAAAAAAAAGGTATTCATGTTACTTTATTTTTTCCTCATCCGCACAAACGGATCTTTAAAATTTATAAATACAATATTTTAAAACCTGTCTTAAGTGTCTAAACTGCGCCTCTCTGTACCAATTCCCGTTAGCGGATTTTGCAAGCAAAGGTAAGTTTAAAGATGCGATCCCACGGCTGCAATTTTGACTCTTCTTCTATTAATTTTCTTGTTTTCCTTTTTTAAACAATATGAATAATGCTTTCCTTTATGAAAGGATTATTCCTTGGTGTCATCGGTACTTTTGATGCAAACCTGGTCACGCCCCACATGATCAATCCAACAAATCCCAATGGAATTCCAAATTCAAACCAGCTCAGATGTGGATGCTGCCCTACTGTTCCGGGCATAACCATCTGGTAAAAATCTATCCAGTGGCCAAAAATGATCAGGATACACATGAAGGTCACGATAAAATAATTTCTTTTGGTTGCCCGTTTCATAAAAATTAAAATCGGGGCCACAAAATTTAAAACCAGGTTGAGATAAAACAAACCTTCATACGGGCCCTGCAACCTTACTTTGAAATAAATGGTCTCTTCAGGAATATTTGCATACCACTGTAACATGAACTGGGCGAACCATAAATACGTCCAAAAGATTGAAAAGGCAAACATGTATTTTCCCAAATCCTGGATGTGCTCTTTGTTCACGAATTCGAGCTGGCCGCGATTTTTAAAATATATTACAAAAAGCGTGATCAGGGCTATTCCGGATACGAATGAACTTCCGAAAGTGTACCAGCTGTACATGGTGCTGTACCAATGTGCATCAATACTCATGAGCCACAGCCACGGAATAAGAGAGCCCATGGTAACCACGAAGAAAACCACGTAATATGCAGAAACACCCGACATTTTCTTGTGAAATAATTTGGCAGTTTCATAATTCATCGGGCCTTCTTCATCTGATTTTAAACTTAGTGTACGCAGTTTTTTGCCCCAATAAGACCAAAGAAAGATGGTAAGCACCGAATAAATTAAATAAACAGCCGGATTTAAAAATCCTTTCTTTCCATTTAAAACAGCATCATGAGCCACGGCATTTTTATCCAGCCAGGGGTAAATATCACCGCGATGACCTAAAACAATACAAAGAAAAATAACCATCGTAATGGCACCCATAATCGGAACCAGGGAAGAAACTGCTTCTGTTACCCGGCGGAAAGCTTCCTGCCATCCGCTCATGGCAAGTGTATTAATGACAATGAAAAAAGTGGCGATATTTACGAGCATCAGCCAGAAAATGCTGTTTTGAAGTAATACTGCCCAAAAACGGGTACCGTTGACATTCTCACCGTGTGCGCCTGCCAGGGGATTCAAAAACAGGATTCCAAGAATCAGCGTTAATCCTCCTACAATCATCAATCCGGTTGACCACTTTTTATATCCCGATGGTGTTACATATTGATTGTCCATTAAAAATTATTTTTTGTATAAAACCTTATTTTAAACTTTATTGAATACTATTTTGCCGCTGTTGAATCGCTGCCTCCGGACGCACCCGCCTTTGTTGAGTCGGTTGCTGCTGCAGAACCACCCGCTCCTGCAAGCTGATGTTGTTTTACATACTGAATAACCATCCATCTCTGTTTACGGGTCAATTGCGATGCATAACTTCCCATATTTCCCTTTCCATAAGTTACAGAATGAAACATCGTTCCTACAGGCATTTTTACGTATTGGGTCAAAGTCAGATTCGCTACTGCCGGCACTTTGCCTCCCGTGGCCAAAGGTCCCTGGGCATTCATTTCAGGGCCGTGGCATATGGCACAATTTATATTAAATAACCTGCCAGCCTCTTTCATATCATTGGAATCCAATGGCGGCAACGGATCTTTAATTTCAGCGCTCATCCGGTATCCATTCGTGTCATTGGGCAAAGGATAAGGAAAAAGATCGCCTCTCCTGATCGTTCCTTCTACCGGATAAGGAACATAATTGACGTCTTCTTTTGCAAGGTTATTGGGTGCATAAGCTTCGTATGCACGGCTATACGCCATATCCGGCATATAAGTTCTTCCCGGATCCCGCTTGCTTCCGCAACTGTCCATTATTGTGATTATACTTACTATCATCACAAACGATAAAATAATTCTTATTTTTTTCATATCTAAAAATCCGGTTTAGAATTTTCTTAATTATTTTTTTAATCCGCCAGGTCCATCAGCCACATCGGCGCAGGCAACAAAGACTTAAAATCCTTTTTTCACTTTCTTCTGATTGCGCATGCCAGTAAAAGAACAAATACCTCAAATCCTTATTTTCTTCAATTACCATTTTTCAAACAAAGCAGCAAAGAGTGAGTCAATTCCTGCTTTACCATTAATCTCCTACTCCAACTTCTTCTGTCCTGTATAATTTTTGTTCTTTGTCGTATCTTCCAAACCACCATCCTTCTTCGGCTTCCTGCGTGTTAATTTCTATAGCGCCATTCTGAGCCAGGAAGCTTTCAATTTCAGCGGTATTTGAACTATCGTTACATTCAATTACCATCGTCAGAAGGTCGTCGGTTGAACGGAGGTTGAAATGATGTTTTTTAACGCCGGGCATCATTTTACAAAGCCAGCAAAACGTCCAAACCATACCAACTGCTGAAAATAATACGGTCAACTCAAAAGTGATTGGAATAAAAGCAGGCAGCGGGAAATGTGGCTTTCCACCGATGTTCAAAGGCCAGTCTGTTGCAAATATCCAACCCATACCCGAAAGAGCAGTGGTCGTTCCTGTAATTCCATATATAAATCCCATCGTATGCAGACTTGTCTCTCTTAATCCCATGGCTTTATCGAGTCCGTGAATCGGATAGGGCGTATAGACGTCGTGGATCTTATAACCCGCCCTCCGCACATTCTTAACGGCAGCGAATAAAACCTTTTCGTCTTCGAAGGAACCTACAACAAATTTTTTAATCATATTCTTAGCCCTGCAAGGGTATTTTAATTAATAATAGTTTTTGCTTTCCAATTTATATTATCAATGAGCATGTTCCACTTCTTCCTCATAAAATTTACCGGTACTCATTTCTTCGAGATCCGACATTTTATCTTTATAATTTTCACCGCTTGTTTTCAAAATCGCTTTAATTTCTGCCACGGCAATTACCGGGAAGAATTTTGCAAAAAGGAAGTAACAGGTAAAGAACAACCCGAATGTTCCCAAGTAAAATCCGATTTCCCAAATGGTAGGGCTGTAGTAAGTAGTCCAGGAAGATGGCAAATAATCACGGTAAATAGAAGTAACGAAAATCACGAAGCGTTCAAACCACATTCCCACATTGATCAAAATGGACATGAAGAAGGTGAATAACACATTTCTTCTCAATTTCCTTGACCAGAAAAGCTGTGGAGATACAACATTACAAAAGATCATTCCATAATATGCCCATCCATAAGGACTGAAGATATTTACCCTGTTCTCGCGGAAAGCCCACCATTCATACGGATTCATACTGTACCATGCAACAAATAATTCGGATAAATACGCACAACCTACCACTGATCCGGTAAGAACAATAATTTTGTTCATAGCCTCAATGTGGCCTATAGTTATATAATCTTCCAGGTGCAACACTTTGCGGGTAATAATCAACAAGGAGTTTACCATCGCAAAGCCTGAAAACACCGCACCTGCCACAAAGTAAGGTGGGAAAATGGTTGTATGCCAGCCAGGAATTACCGAGGTCGCAAAGTCGAAGGATACAATGGTATGTACTGACAATACAAGTGGAGTTGCCAAACCGGCCAAAACCAGTGCGAGGCTTTCCTGCCGTTGCCAGTGCTTCGTACTGCCTGTCCAGCCAAAAGAGGTGAGACCATAAAACATCTTTCTGAACTTCGTTTTTGCTCTGTCGCGGATGGTAGCGAGATCAGGCAAAAGACCTGTGTACCAAAACAATACGGAAACAGTAAAATAAGTAGATACCGCAAATACATCCCATAAAAGAGCAGAATTAAAGTTAGGCCAAACCGGTCCGCGTGAATTTGGATAAGGGAATAAGAAAAATGCATCCCATACACGTCCAACGTGAAAAACCGGGAACATACCTGCACACATTACTGCAAAGATGGTCATCGCCTCCGCTGCCCTGTTTACCCCTGTTCTCCATTTCTGACCAAATAACAAAAGGATTGCCGAAATTAATGTACCGGCGTGCCCTATCCCGATCCACCAAACGAAGTTGGTAATTGCCCAACCCCAGCCAACGGTCCTGTTTACATTCCATTGACCGATCCCGTAAGCCACTTCCCTGTAAACGGAGTAAACACCAAAAAGCAAAAGCGCTAAAGCAATTGAAAGGCCGATCCACCAAAGCCGGGTTGGCTTGGTTTCAAGAGGGCCAATAATGTCCTCCGTTACCTGATGATAAGTTTTATCGCCATCAATTAATGGTTCGCGAAGCTGGGATTCGTATTTTAATAATGACATACTCTTATTAGCTTTTTGCCACAGTTTACATCTGTGAGCTTATTAAATTGAATAATTCTAAATCTTTACTTTTGTACTGCCTACTTTTCTATCTGTATTTCTTACTTTAGTAAGATAGTTGATATTAGAAAGCGTGTGCAATTGCTCCAGCACATAGAATTTCCGGTGCTTCTGCTCATCGTTTCTTAACCTGGCAATCTTACTGTTGTCATCGTTCACATTTCCAAATTCAATTGCATGAGTCGGACATGCCTGCATACAAGCGGTTTTTACTTCCTGGTCCTTCAATGGCCTGTCTTCTTTTTTAGCATTCAGTTTTCCCAGTTGCAAACGTTGGATACAAAACGTACATTTCTCCATTACCCCTCTTGAACGAACCGTAACATCCGGATTCAGAACCATACGGGTAAGATCGTCATCCAGATTTGTAGTGACATCGGAGATAATACCGCGCTGGTTGTCGGGGAAGCTGTCTGCTCCGTTCCAGTCTGCCCAGTTGAACCGGCGCACTTTATATGGACAGTTGTTTGCACAATACCTGGTTCCAATACAACGGTTGTAAATCATTTGATTTAATCCTTCGCTGCTGTGGTTTGTAGCTGATACCGGGCAAACGTTTTCGCACGGTGCATTATCGCATTGCTGGCAAAGCATTGGTTGGAAAACGATATCCGGATTTTGAGGATTGCCGGTAAAATAACGGTCAATTCGAATCCACTGCATATCGTGATATCGGGAAACTTCAAATTTTCCGACTGTCGAAATATTATTTTCAGCTACACAGGCGATCGTACAGGCGCTGCAGCCAATACAAGTGTTCAGATCGACACTCATGCCCCATTTTATTCCCGGCTTGTCGTAAGTCGGATAAAGGGTGGCATCACGGGTAAAATTCTCGCCATACGCCTTCAGTTCTTCCTGTACCTCTTCATTCAATTCATCCGGATGAGCTATAAAATCTTTCAGCCGGGTTTCTCTTACCACAGGGCGGCCTTCCGTAATACTGTGTGTTTGAGTCGTAGCCACCCGGAATGTTTTACCTGTTTTTTCTATCGTTACCGGCATTGAATACGCAATGTTTGTTCCATTCAAAAACGTGAACGGATACATGTTCTTCCCGGTTCCATCTGCTGCCGCTCCAATATATTCAGTGGTTTTTGTTTTATCATTACTTTCGCGGCCATATCCCAGCGCAACGGCTATTACCTCAGGGTGTGTTCCCGGAATGATCATTACGGGAAGTTCCATCGGTTTTCCGTTTGCAGTGATCTTAATCACCGGTTTATCTACATGAACCTCGTATTTATCGGCACTACGCGGATTGAAAATATCAATATCAAACAATTTCTTGCCCATATCAGGCGAAATCATTGCATAGTTGTCCCATGCTACTTTTGATATCGGGTCACTTGCTTCCTGGAGCCAAGCATTACTTGCCCGGTTTCCGTTTCCGATACTTATCTTCTGATATAAAACCATTTCAGTCTCGCCGCCCTTTATGGCATTTATTTTTGCTGCTGCGTCGGCCACATTACCGGCAAAAGCAACGGTGCCCAAAGAAACAGGTGTTGCCGCTGCAGGTTTTGAAGTATCGGCTGCAACTGGAATTTTAGCTGCTGTAGCGGTAGAATCTGATGCGGCAACAGAAGCGATTGCTGCTGACGTGGCTGAAGTCAGGTTAGAGACATTGACAGCAGTCGGCTGTGTTTTTATTTTAGAATTCTCTATTATTCCATCCTGGATAAATCTTTCATAACTATCGAGTCCGCCCAGTTTACCGGTCCAGTAGTTCCTGAAATATGTTTCATAATCAAGAGGGTTTCCAGAAAGTTTTAAAAGAGAGGATTCGAACTGCCTTGTTTTAAAGAGCGGGTGAATCAACGGCTGAAGCGCGCTTACATAACCGGTTTGCGGCTCTGCATCGCCCCAGCTTTCAAGCCAATGATGAGATGGGATTACATATTTGCAGAGTTCTGTCGTTTCATCCATTTTCTCGCTGAAAGAAACAGTAACAGGACATTTCTTTACGCCGTCGGCAAAATGTTGTGCATCAAAATAGCTGTAAACAGGGTTGGCACCATAAACCAGAAGTGCACCCACATTGCCGGAATTAAGGTCTTGAGTCAGGGTGATCATATCGGAATCAATCCCCTGGCGGTAATTTACCGTTGTGTTCCAGTCAATGGTCTTTCCGTTTGCACTGATCGCTTCATTTATTGCGTTTACAACCAATTGTATATTCTTATCATTGCTTCCGCAAACCACCAATGCTTCTCCTTTGTGAGCCATCAATTCTGCAGCTGTTGACTTTACTGCTGTGGCCAGGTCGGCAGGTAAATTAGCAGAAGTGCCACCGCCCAAAGCGCCAAGCAAAGCAAGAGCAACAGCGCCTGTCTGAGAAGGCTTGTGGATATATCGTTCATCGGCATTTGCACCGGTCATGCTATAAAATCCCTCAAACTGAATATGCCTGCTCATCGAAGGATTTTTTTCATTAATTCTTCTTCCGGTTGCATATTGGCGTGCAATTACAACGGGGCTTATCCAGTTGCCGAGAAAATCGGCTCCAAGGCTCACAATTACTTTTGCATTTTCAAAATGGTAGGCCGGCAGTGCTTTTTTACCATAAGAAGCGAGATTTGCCTCCAACATCCCGCTGCACGAAACCGCATCATATTGCACGTGGCGGCTGCCTGGATATTTCGCTAAAAAATCTGCGATAATTTGTTTTCCTGTAACTGACGTATAAGAAGAAGTGAGCAAAACCAATGGTTTTCCTGCATTTGCTGCCAATCCGGCAGCAACCATTTTATCAATTGCTTCAAAAGTAGCTTCCTTTTTATTAGCCATCGGGTAACGAAGGCGTGTTGTATCATACAAATCCAATACGGAAGACTGCACCTGTGCCGAAGTTCCTCCCTCAGTCAGGGAAGAAAGTTCATTTCCTTCTATTTTGATCGGACGTCCTTCTCTTTGTTTTACAACCACCGGCACTACATCACCATCACTCAGGTAAGTGGAAGCATAATAATTGGGAACACCTGCTATAACATCATCAGGTTTATGAAGGAAAGGAATGGCTTTACGAACCGGCATTTCGCAGCTTGCAGCAATTGCTGCTGCGGCAGTACTGAAACCCATATATTTAAGAAAGTCCCTTCTTGGCGTTTTGGCATTGAAAATATTTTCATTGGCCAGCTCTTCAAAAGGAAGTTCTTCCCTGAATTCATTCTTTGCTGCTTTGTTATTGGCATCGCTTTGGTTTAGTTCTCCAAAATTTTGCCAGTATTTTTTTTCACTCATATTTATCCAATCCGCACTGCGGATTATTACCTTAAATCAAAAAGATCTAAGAAATGAACAATATTGTTTCTTTATGTTAAATATTAATAATGACATTTTCCACATTCCGTTCCACCGATCATCTGGACGGTAACGCTATCATATTTTTTATCCTTTATATCCTGGTGGAATTTTTCGTAAATGCTGTAAAATTTATTGCCATGCCCTTTGTTGTCATCAAACTGAACATTGGTAGTTCTGTGGCAATTGACGCACCAGCCCATGCTGAGGTCGGCAAACTGGGCTACTTCATTCATTTTCTGAATTTCGCCGTGGCATGTCTGACAAGCTATTTGTCCTACTTTTACGTGTTGTGAGTGGTTGAAATAAACAAAATCGGGGAGATTGTGTATTTTGACCCATTCTATAGGTTTTCCCGGCTTATCATAGGTTTTTGTATCCGGATTCCAGCCTGCGTATTGATATAATTTCTGAATTTCATCGTTTGCGTTTACTGTCGTTCCGTCTTCACGTGTGATCGGCTCGCCGGTATATTCTTTTACAGCCATGTGGCAGTTCATACAAACATTTACCGAAGGAATGGTAGCGTGTTTGCTATCCTGGGCGCCGCCGTGGCAATACAGGCAACTTATCTGGTTGACACCCGCATGCACTTTATGGGAGTAATAAATCGGTTGAACCGGTTCGTAACCCTGCTGCCTTCCCAGACCCATAGCCCCTTCTACAAGCCAATAGCCGGCAAAGACAAAAAGGACAATTGTCAGGAGCAGCAGATACGCTTTGTTCCTGTAAAAAGGAACAGGATTCGGTGTTTTTTCACCTTCTTTTTCGTCTGTAAGTTTTTTAAGATTGCTGTTTACCTGTAATAAAATCAAAGCGACGATTGCAAGGATCAAAGTAAGCAGTCCATATAAAAGAGTATTGTCAGATTTTGGAGCTTCTGTTGCACCAGCGGCGCCCGGCGCTCCTGGTTTTGCTCCCGGCGCTTCATATTTATCTGCCCAATCGAGGATGGCATCAATATCGGCTTTTGGCAAGTCCGGAAACGCGGTCATTACTACACCACCATGCTCTCCCATCAATTTCTTAGCATAAGGATCAGTGTGTACCATTGAAGTGGTATTGGCGACCCATTTGTAAACCCAGTCTTTAGACGGCTCTCTTTCGCGCGCTCCTTTTAGTGGCGGACCTACATAATTTTCGAGGGGTTTGTGACAACTGGCGCAGTTGGCTTTAAAGAGAGCCTCACCATCAGCTGCACGCACTGAGTTTTGAGAGGAAGCCAGGATAAGAAAAATGAGAACTGCGAATGTTTTAGTAAAAAGCCTTTTGACTATATTCATGACACTTGTTTACCTATCTTGAATTAATAGAATAGTTTCCTTGTTGGCTGCAAAAGTAAGGAAGCGTGTTGACAAACAATTAACATTTTTTAATTTTTTTTCGCAAAGCGAAATTCTTTGAACGAACGTAAAGAATTGGGTAATATCTGAAACACGCTATTCTCCTACCCGCGCATTCCGCGTCACTCCTGCGTTATACAAAAGCGGAATGCGGAACGGCCGCGATACAAGAAGCAGAGAAATCAAGGCTTACTCATAATGATTTGCGGTTTACCAGATCAGGAAATCTCTAAGATTGCTTCGGTTATACGAAAGTTTTGACGTATTAGGACCGGGATACAGTTTTGTACGTAATCGTGATTGAAGAGGGCAATTGCAACGACGGATTGAAGGCTGTTTTTATTTCCCATCGTTTATCTGTCACCGTGAGCTATCGTTCTGAACCGGTTCACGGACGACAAATCGCCGGGTCATTTTCCCGAAGACTCAATTTTTTAAAGAAAGGCAGGGTATCGGCCTATTTAATTTACTACATTCCTCATACCTTGCTCATACTCTCTCCATACCTTATCTATGACTTTGAAGCGAAGGATCCATACTCTCTCCATACATTATTGATACACTCTTCACACAGTATCCATGCACTCTTCATACACTAACCATATTACCCCTTCCTAAATTAGTAGGCACATGAGAGAGTGTAAAGTAGATCGTGTAAACAGTTTTATAGTCGTTCATCTAACCCGCGCGAACAGCATCTGCAATCTCCCCAGTTTTTTGATCCTGTAAGAAACCGATAATCTCGTAATCGCCGGCGTTATATTCATCGGGTAGTGTGATGTGTTCAACACCTTTGTCCGCGGATATTGCAAATGAAAAAAGACTTCGTACTATCTGCGCATGATTCAAAGTTCTTCCTATGTTTTCACCGGCTCCAATATTCCGTACAGCATGTTTTTGGACCAGGGCAATAAGCAATTTATCGGCTGGTGAATTTCCATTAACCTGGTAGGAAATCTCCATCTCTTTCCCTTGCTGCCTTGCTTTCAAATCAAGGGTTACCTCTGTTTTCGTTTCAACTGCATTTTTTACTGCAATATTTACTGCAGCTTCATCTGATCCGAGACATTCCTTTTTGCCGTTGATTATCAGCTGAGGTGTATAAACCTGTGCCTTAAGTATACGGTCATACTGATACTGCCGTTGCGAAAACTCATGCTGGCTAAAAATATCTTTCCAACCAAGATGATCCCAATAATCAACATGTTCAGATAAAACATAAATGGGCCTGCTACCAGCTTCGTTCTGAATTCGGGCCACAAGCCGATCGGCAGGAGGGCAACTTGAACAACCTTCAGAAGTAAACAGTTCCAATAATGCGAAACCTCGGTCAGGAATCGTGTCTTTCATGCTATTTTTAGTGGAGGCCCGTCCGGGATTATTACATGCGGTAACAATTAACAACATTGCTGCTACAGCAGCAACCGGCAATGTTTTTAAAGTATTTAACTTCATTGATATCTTTTATTAGATGATGCGTGATGATCGAGACAAACACATGCGTTGAAATCAGTTCCTATATTTTCAATTCTAAAATTACAAAAATTACCGACGTTTTTGCTTCTTCAAACTTACTATTCTAAATTCCATCTGTTATAGAGCAGAAGCCGGTGATTGAAAGATAGATACGGTGAAATCCGCAAGGAAGTTGCAATTAATTTGCTAAAGGTTTATGTAGAAGAGATTCCAACAAATGTTATTGTCGCATTTATATTTAGATGACCTTTATGCCATCTTTCATCTATTCCGAATTAAAAAGCAATGAAACATTTATTCATTTTAGTATTTTCCTTGTCATGCCTGTCATCAGTAGCGCAGACGAAAATTCCTGTTGACAGCGCTAAGAATTATAAGGACAAGCTTGTAACTATTTGCGCAAAAGTGTACGGAATCAAGTACCTGGAAAAATCAGAAATAACGTTTATTGATCTTGGCGCTGCTTACCCTGATGCCCCTTTAACTGTTGTGATACTGGCAAAAGATAAAGCCAATTTTCCTCAAAATCCCGAAACACTTTATTCGGACAAGCAAATCTGTGTTACCGGAACAATCAAAGAATACAAGGGCAGGCTTGAGATCGATGTGGAAAGCCCAGACCAGATTGCGGTGCAATGAATGTAATCAAAAACAAAACGTCTTCAACAGGTTTTGTTTTTGGCGACAGGAAACTGAAAACGCTTTATTTTTTTCTGATCAACTGTCTTGAGAAGTAAATCATCTTCGAAAAATTTAATGATCCTAAACACTCCGGCATCATGATACTTTTCGGGTGAAAAAACTATTAGCCTGTGCAGACACAAATGGTGCCGCCCGGCAAGGTTACTGCAAGGCTGATGCGTTTCGTAATAACACGTCCGGTTATGCGGTAGCATCAACAAAGCCGGCGGTTTACAGGTTTTGAGTTGAAGCAGGAATGGAAAAATAAAACGTTGAACCCTTAGTGAGCTCACTGACAGCCCATATTTTGCCTCCATGCCTGCTGATAATTTCTGAAGCAATATATAGCCCTATCCCTGAGCCTGCAAATGTGGAGGTAAGGCCGCTTACCCTGTAGAAACGGGAAAAAATATTGGCAAGCTCTTCCTGTGGAATACCAATGCCTTTATCCTCGATACTCACTATGATCGCATCATGTGATTTGATCGCACCGACCTTTATTTCACTGGAATCGGGTGCATATTTTATGGCATTGCCCAGCAGATTAATTATGACAAGGCCTATCCTGTCCCTGTCTCCATATGCCGGCAGGTTATCATTGGTATTTTTCAAGTGGATCTTAATTTCGGTGGTAGGCTGCAGGTTGTGTATCATCTCTTTTAATAGATCAGTCATGTCAAAATCTGCAAGCTTTAATTCCAGTTTCCCTGCCTGGATCTTTGAAATATCCAGCAGATCATTGATCAGTTTATTTAATTTTCCTACCTGTTTTAAGGTGTTTTGAACAAACACGAGATTTTCATCTTGCTGCATCTTAAGATCCATTATATCAAGGTTGGCCTTAATAATGGTGAGTGGTGTTTTTAATTCATGGCTGGCCATCGCCATAAATTCATCCTTGTATTTATTAAGTTGCTTCAATTTTTCAGTATAAAGAAGCCGCTGTTTTTCGATCTGCATCTTTTCTGTAATGTCCCTGGCAATCTTTGATGCGCCTATAATCTTGCCTGCCTTATCTCGTATCGGTGAAACAGTTAACGAAATATTCAGCTTTCTTCCATCCTTGGCGATTCTGACAGTTTCGAAATGTTTAATTTTTTTACCACAACGGATGTTTTCTATTATCATCGTCTCTTCATCCATCCTGTCTGGCGGAATAATAATAGAAATATGCTTGCCTATTACCTCAGCTTCCGTATAACCAAACATTTTATTGGCAGCCTGGTTCCAGCTGGTAATAATACCGAAAAGTGTTTTGCTTATAATTGCATCATCGGATGAACTTACAATTGCAGCCAGCGTAGCCTGTTTTTCTTCTGCCAGCTTCTGATCAGATATGTCCCGTGCGATCTTCGAAGCGCCGATAATATTCCCTTCCTGATCTTTAATGGGTGAAACGGTTAAAGATATCTTTATTTTTCGCTTATTTTTTGCGATCCTCACAGTACGAAAATGATCTGTCTTTAATCCTTTTCTTATATTCTCTAATATCTTCTGTTCTTCCTGGAGCCGCTCAGGCGGAATAATGATAGAAATATTGTTGCCAATGGCTTCACTTTCCGAAAAGCCAAACATCTTTTCCGCTGCCGGATTCCAACTGATGATCATTCCGTCGAGTGTTTTACTTATGATGGCGTCGTCAGAAGAATTTACAATTGCGGAGAGAACTGCCTGCTTCTCATTGAGTAATTTTTGCACAGAAATATCCCGGGCAATTATGGACATACCCGTCACATTTGTGTTACTATCTCTTAAAGGAGAAGCTATAAGGGAAATATCAATTTTGTTACCGTCTTTTGTTTTCCGGACCGTTTCATAATGTTTTATCCTTTCTCCATTTCTTACCTGGCTGATAATTCTTTCCTGCTCTTCATAAAATTCCTGGGGAACAATAATTGAAATATGATTATTTATTGCTTCGCTGGCAGAAAATCTGAAAATGTTTTCAGCTCCATTGTTCCAGCTGGTGATAGTGCCATCAAATTTATTGCTGATGATAGCATCATCTGCCGAATCGACAATGGCTGATAATCTTGCTTCAATTTCTTCATCCTGTATGTTCACTTACAATGGCTTATTTAATTTTTGTAATGCACAATTTTGATTCCAATAATTATTACGTGTTAAAATTTCAATTGTTTCGAAAACAGGATGTTTACGGTTAAAATAGCGAAAGCAAATGCCCAATGAGGGGTGATTTAGTAAACGATAACTACTAATGAACCCCAATCGAAATTTATGCTAAGGGCTATTAATGATTCCAGGCCGCATTCAAAGACTCCCTCTGATCTCTTTGCGCCGTCCCAGTCCCAACTGCTCAGCCATCCTGCTTTGTCCAATTTGTAAATTTCAATCGTTATTAGTTTTTAACTCTTAAAACAAATGGAATGGAAACAAGAATCAATTTATTGGAAAAAGGACAAAATGCTTTGAAAACGTTGTATCCTGTCGGAAGTTATCTGGCAAAATCACCTGTTGGCAAACCGCTTTTGGACCTGGTATATTTCCGGGTTTCTCAAATCAATGGCTGTGCCTTTTGCCTCGATATGCATTCAAAAGATTTGCGGGCAGCAGGAGAAAATGAACAACGCCTTTATACACTGGATGCATGGCGTGAGGCTCCTTTTTATACTGAGCGCGAGCGGGCAGCACTTGCCTGGGCAGAGGCGGTTACAAAAATCACGAATGGAAACATACCGGATAACGTTTATGAAACAGCCAGGAAGCAATTTTCCGAGGAAGAACTTGTTGATCTGACTTTGGCAGTCACTACCATCAACACGTATAACCGGATGAATATTGCCTTCCGCCCGCCGGTGGGAACTTATAAGGTTGGACAATTCAGTTAATTATAATTTCTGAACAATTTGTCCAATTGCAGAAACTCAATCGTTATTATCTTTTAATCATTAAAACTTAAACAAAATGAAAGACTTCTTATTCTTATTCAGGATGAACGGTGCACCCACTGGCTCACCTGATGAAATGCAGGCGATGACCAAACGCTGGATGGACTGGATCGGTGGCATTGCTGCTCAAAACAAATTAACAGACCGTGGCAACCGACTTTATCCTTCCGGTAAAGTGTTAAAACCCGGTAACATTATTACCGATGGGCCTTATTCAGAAATTAAAGAAACCATCGGAGGTTACAGCATTGTAAAAGCAGATTCGCTGGAAGAAGCCACCGAACTGGCAAAAGGGTGCCCCGGCCTTACCGTTGGCGGAAGTGTAGAAGTGAGAGAGATCCAGGGGATGTAATTTGTTTACCCTTAAATGCATAAATGCCTTTGTACTTTTGCAAAGGCATTTATTTTATGAAACAGACAGAACTGATACCCCATTTATTCAGAACAGAATACCAGAAAATTGTTTCGGTACTCTATAAGTTATTTGGCATTGAATATATTGAAATAGCAGAGGATATCGTAAGCGATACTTTTCTTTCGGCTTCTGAATTATGGGGACTGAAAGGACTTCCTGAAAATCCTACCGCCTGGCTTTATACGGTTGCTAAAAATAAGACCAAAGATTACCTGAAACACCATTCCATTTTTACCCAAAAGATCTCAAAGGATCTAAAATACAGTGCGGAAACGTTTCACGAAACGGAGATTGATCTATCCGTTAAAAATATCAACGACAGCCAACTGGCTATGATCTTTACCGTCTGTCATCCATGTAATCCTCCGGAGGCACAAACCGGCCTGGCATTAAACCTCCTTTGCGGCTTTGGAGCAGGAGAAGTTGCCACCGCTTTTTTGACAAACAAAGAAGTTATTTATAAACGACTGCAAAGGGCCAAAGAAAAACTGAGAAATGAAAAAATTAAAATAGAGCAACCGGCTTTACCGGAAATAAACGAGCGGCTTCCGTCCGTTTTACTCACTTTATACCTTCTTTTTAATGAAGGCTATTATTCCTCAAACCAGGATGTCAGTTTACGAAAAGATCTCTGCCTGGAAGCGATGAGGCTAACTTATTTGCTTATTGAAAATGACTTCACGAACCAGCCAGCGGTGAATGCCTTATTCTCGCTGATGTGTTTCCATTCCTCGCGTTTTGAAGCAAGAACCGATGAAGATGGCGGCGCCATTTTATACGAAGACCAGGATACCGCGCTCTGGAACAAAGAACTGATTGAGAAAGGGGAATATTATTTAAACCGGGCATCCTGCGGCGATCAGTTATCGAAGTATCACCTGGAGGCAGCCATCGCTTACTGGCATACCCACAAAGAAGACACGAAGGAAAAGTGGGAAAATATTTTGCAGTTCTATAATCAATTATTGCAAATAGAATATTCTCCTATCGCTGCACTGAACCGGACTTTTGCGCTTGCCAAAGCGAACGGAAAAAAGGAGGCGATCACAGAAGCAGAAAAATTAAGCCTTACGGATCATCATTTGTATTATATGTTACTGGGAAACCTTTACACGGATGTTGATGATGCAAAAGCAGTGGAGCATTATGAAAAAGCGCTACACCTTACGCATTCAAATTCTGATAAAGCACTCATTAAAAGGAATATAGAGCGGGTAAAGGGTCTGCGGATTTAAGAAGAGAACGTTTTGATTTGCCTTTATCAACTACATTTTTGAACCGGTTCGTGAAGACACGAACCGCGGCGGCCAATGAAAAAGCGCTACACCTTACGCATTCAAATTCTGATAGAGCGATCATTAAAAGGAATATAGAGCGGGTAAAGGGTCTGCGGATTTAAGAAGAGAACGTTTTGATTTGCCTTCATCACCTACATTTTTGAACCGGTTCGTGAAGACACCGAACCGCGGCGGATGGACGCCAAACGCAACAACACCAAACATTTTGTGAATGAAATCTTCAGACCGTAAGGTTCATTATAGATCCGGAGATCCGCGCGAGGGTGTAAATAATTTAAAGCTATTTATTCCTTAAAATAATTAGTCGACCCTCAAAAAGTCAATTTTAGATTTTTGGCAATAAAATTCCAATAAGCACTTACAATAAAGTTGTAAATAAGTAACCAACATCTGATTGCCTCTGTACGCCAGAGGTTCATGACTCGTTTAAAGTTCATT